>CAZOGQ010000114.1:0-3262 GCA_964579545.1 Candidatus Woesearchaeota archaeon
ATATATTAAAGAGTATTGTTGGATTTTACAAGGATTATGAGCATGAGAAAGTTAAAGAAGTTAAAGGTGAACAAGTTGACAAGTTTCTAAAAGATTCTGAAATTTATATGAAAAGGCTTAAAGACTTGAGAGAACAAATTGAAAAAAGAACTCAAGAAAAAACAATTGAGCAGATTTATGAAGATGTATTTAGTTTATTAAAGGGGCTTACAGGAAAGACAGGACAACAAGCAATTGTTCAAGAATTTGAAGAAAAATTCATTAAAACAGGCAAGTTTCCAAAATCCTATCTTGGTTTATTAAAAGATATTGTTTCTGCAAGGCAGAAATTCAAAAAAGGCAAGTTGGCAGGACATGAAGTAGAAAAATCAAGAAAAAATGCTTCTATACTTATAAATGACCTTATTGAATACTCCCAAAGATGTGAGCTCGCAAGTTTTGAAAGAAGCAGGCTCGAAATCTTGCATAAAGAAGATGGTAAAGAAAAAATGGCTGAATTAATTTTAACAGATTCTGCAAGTTTTTTAATACAAGAAGGCTCTCTGAAAAAAATAACAAACAAGCTTGAAGATGCAACAAAAGAAGAATTTGAGCAAGCTTTAGCAGACCAAAAAGACAAAGTAAAAGTTAAGACAGACAGTAAAGTTTTTGATATTCTGAGAAAAGAGCTAGGTGACTTCAAAATTATTTTGTAATTTTGATAGCCATCAGAAACTTTTAATTTCTGAGGTTTTGAGATTGTGATGTGAAATAAGAGAAAATTAAAATGTCAGAAGAAAGTTTAGATAATCTTGTATGTCCTAAATGTAGTGAGGGAGATATAAGAGAGAAAAGAGGGCATAATGTATCAAATTTAACATTTGGTCTAGCAGTCGGGGCTACACTAGGACTAGCAATAGGTTTTCCATTATTAGATGATCTAATGGATATAGTGACATGTGCAATGCCAGCAGGTGCAGCAGTATTAATGCCTATTTTTTATTTTACAGATACACCATTTGGACAAGGAATAGAATATCATTGCAATAAAGGTGGTTATTCTTGGGATCGTGATGAGTACGATTAGTTTTTTTATTTTGCACTTCAGTAAACTTTTTAAGCTCTAAGATTAAAATAAATTAGAGGTTTAGCTCTTTTATTTATTGGATTTCTTATAAAAGTTGAGAGGTATAATCGTTCACGCGAACGTGAGATTCATCCAGTAGAAGAGTATGATATAAATAGAGATGATATCGATGATTATATTGTTGGTACTGGTAGTAAATATCGGAAGCTTGTATATTCAGATTGGGTAGTTTTCGCTTATTCTGAATTAGGTTGGTATGATGGTAAGAAGGTAAGAACTGAAGAACTCGAAGATAAAGATGGGAGACCTTTGTCGCCAAAATACTTTGTTAAGGGAAATCCAAAACCTACTGATAGAAAATTAAATATGCCTCGGCCAGGGAAAGAGATTACATGGAGATCTTATGACATTGTTAAGTCAAAAGATAGGAAATGGTTAGATATAGAGGTTGAGGATGAGTATCTTTATGATTCAAGTCGGTATGCAGGTACATTTAAACGTGTTTGGAGAAATCCAAAATATGTTAAAGAAAAATCCAAGAAATAAGGAATCACCCAAGCAAAAGAAACAAAAATACTCCTGCAATAATGCTTAAATATAAATCTCTATAAGGTTAAAATGAAAATAGATATAAGCAGAGGAGACAAAATCTCTCAAAGATACTCTATATCTTTTGAATCAGAAGCAGAGGCTCGTAGTATGGGGCTTATATGTGAATTTTCATATGGGAAAATTGTTGATGGTCCCTCAGAATGGCTAGATTTTGTATTCATGGACGGTTGTAGAGGATCAGCTAAATACTTTTATAGTAGCGGACATATTTCTCTTGCTAGTCATATAATGGTTAGGTTGGAAGCATCAAAAAGTTTGATAAAGGAAGAGATTTTACATCACCCCTTTTTTTCAGATGAAGCAAGAACTTTGATTGAAAAAGTTCTTGAAGAAGTGTAAGCCTATATTGGGATTGGAAGAGGAAAAGTTAGGGTTTTTCTATTATACATTATTACACTTTAATCTTATTAGTTGCAATTAACGGGCCCACTTAGAACTCTTTTTCTGTATTCTGGCAACTTAGTTAATTCTTCTTTTTTAGGAGGATTCAAAAGTAATCGCTTACATCCTTCTTCTATACCAAACCCATCTAGAATTGGCTTAACTAGATGATACCCACCAGAATAATATAATCTTAATAAAAAATCAAGCCTGTTTGTTAAAAAGTCCTCTATTGCTTCAGGATATTCAGAGTCATTAAAATCATCTGCCCTTCCATTAATTCCTTTTTCAAAATAAGTTGCAATACCCTCAGAAAGCAAGCTGTTTCTTGCCCCCCACCATTCAGTAATTTTTTTATTTTCGTCCACTTCTGGATAAGCTAAACCTATTCTGCTGTGTAATTTAAATAAATAGAAATGTCCCAGTTCGTGATATATAAGTTCTTCATCTAAGTACTTTATATATATTCTTCCATTTCTATGGATGCCATGGCCACACATATCGATAATTATTCTAGGGCGACCTAAATGTTTCATTTTCAGCTTTCTTTCCTGAGCTTCGATTAATTGTTCTAGATAAATTCCCAAGTGGCCTTTTCTTTCTAATTCTTTAGCTTCTTTGTGGAGCGTCCCTATTGTTTTTACCATTATAATTAAGAAAATTATGCAAAATATAAAAACTTTCTGCTTACCAATCAACTTTGAATTTTGCCACCCCAACACCCTTTTTAAAAACATTTAAAAACATATTTTATATCAGTTTATTATCTTTATTATTCAAGATAAAATGAAAGGTATGGTTATTCAGTTTAGAAGAGGAAGGCATAGATACAAGCCAAGGCATTTTCTGCTTGAAGTAGAAGGGGTAGACAGCAGAGACAAGGCTAAGAAGCTTTTAAATATGGATGTAGAGTGGAAAAGCCCGGGAAAGAAAAAAAAGATAATTAAAGGGAAAATTACTGCTGCACACGGCAACAAAGGTGTTGTTAGGGCGATATTTGAAAAAGGATTGCCTGGCCAGGCAATTGCCACAAGTGTTGAAATAAAAGGTAATGTTTCAAAGAAACAAGAAGATAAAGGAAAGAAAGATAGTGAGGATAAACAATAAGATTGATAATATTAATATATAATAAAACTAATAACAATAAATAAAATTATAATAACTTAAAGATAATATATTAATTAAATAACTAATAATAAAACA
>CAZOGQ010000115.1:0-3258 GCA_964579545.1 Candidatus Woesearchaeota archaeon
AGGAGATGAGCATTTTGAATGTGCTCAAAAACCCAAACACACCCTGTATTTTACAGGCTGTCCAATAATTAGATTGAAAAAGAGGTCTCATCCCTTTTCTAGAAGGCATCTTAGACTGTTCTATATTTTTGTCATCGAACAAAAGTTTATCGCTGAATCATCTTTTATACTCCAAAATTAATCGCTTCTTAGAATCCTTTTATTTGAGCTAGTTTTGAATTGTGACACAGCCTGTTTAGTGCAGGGTTTTTGACAAGGGGCGAGGAGGGGCAAATCAAAAAACCAACAAGCCCCTATAATTTTCATTCCTGTGTTTTTTACATATTTCTGTTAGCATTCTATTTATTTTTTTCACTTTTAGCTCTATCCCAACCACTCCTATATTCTTCTTCGTGTCCTTTCGGCGGATTGTAGCTTGGATGAAAGGCTTCTGTTAAAGGATTAGAATTCGCTTGACCTCCACATTTCTTAAAGTCGTTGCAACCTCTTTTATGAGCTTCTTTACTTTTGTCTACTGTTTTATTTACCTCCTTTCAACTTTTTTGATTTTAAATATAATTTTAGTCCTTTTTCCAGATTATACTTCCAAATAGAACATTTTTGGTCTCGAAATAGTCCTACATTGCTTTCATCTTGGTGTTTTCTAGTAGCATAACAACCACCATTACATATAGGCAAAATCCTACATTCTCCACATTCCCCCTCTCGAGCAGGGTTTAAATATAGCCAGTCTGACAAATTTTTATTCCAGTTAAATTTTTGCGAAATATTACCCATAGAATGTCTTTTATCTCCTATATGTTCAAAACATTTGTATATATCTCCTGTTGAAGAAATAGAAAATACATTATTCTTTGTAGCTCCACAAAGGAGCCTGGTTAATGGATACAATGCATAGTCTATTATCCCACTATCAAGTAGTCTTTCATATATCCCAAAAAATACATCAGAATATTCTTTTGAATTATAAGTGTAATCGAGACAGTAATCTTTACTTGCAAGGCCATGAAGAGGGCCCAACGAAAAACTGACTTTTTTTGAAAACAGATTATCCCCTTCCAATTTTTTTACGAAATCATAAACATAATCAGAGTTCTTCTTTGATAGAGCAATTCGAAGGTTAATTGGGATTTCACCAGCAACCTCTTTAACATTGTTATAGATTATGTCAAAGCTGGGAGCACCGGACTTGAAAGGTCTTAAGACATCGTTTATTTGTTTAGAAGGTTCTAAACTTACCTGCATATATGATACATCACATTGCCTCAAGAGTTGAAAATTTTCCTTCAAAAGAGTCCCATTTGTAATTAGAGAGGCTGAGTATCCCATATCGCGCTTTTTTGTAATTTTTAATATTTCATTAGTGGTTTCTTCTATTTCTCCCATGGCCAATAATGGTTCTCCACCATACCAAGTTACTTGAATTTCTTTTGGTTTGTATACCTCTACATAATCTCCAATGAACGATTTGAGAGAAATTATATTATCTCTCGAAAATACGCTTTTTTGTTTTGGGACGAAACAATATTTACATTTCAAATTACAATCCTCAGTTATTGCAATTGATAATACCAGACGTTTATCTGTATATTTAGCTCTTTCAATTTCACAAGCTATTTCTTGAATTTCGTCTCGATCAGAATCAATAATGAACCCCCCATCATGTAGCTTACCAAAAATTTTATTTTCTTTTTCATTCAAAGAATATTTTAAAGCATCATATAAAAAACAGACAATATTATCATAGGAGCCCCTATTAATTAATAACATATTATTGCTTCTACTATTGTAAAGTATATAATTTTCTAAATTATCATCTAAAAAATTAAAAGTATATCTAGAAAGTTCCATTTTATCTTTATTGTCAGATAGTATAATTAGCCTTTGAGATTAGAAAAAATTTGTTGTTATAATTCAGATTAATTACTCATAAGATTACTAACCCAAAACAATATAAAATCTCTTCTAGCTATAATTATTACAAACCATAATCATTACAAAAACCTTCGTAGCCTACACAGGCGCAAGGCATGTCTACTGCTTCTGTTTTTAATGCAGAACCTACACCACAAGATTTTATGCAAATTAGCTCTAGACCATCTTTCTCTAAAACAGGTGCTGCTTTTTTTTTGACGTCTTTACTTAAGTAATTTTTCTCATCCATTTTTTACCTCCATAAAATTTATTTATAAAAAGAACCAAGAAACAAAGTAAATATGTTTAGTAGAAAAGAAATCAACCAAAAGGTTTAATAATTCCAAACCCTTTATTTTTATTATGTATAATATAGATATCCCAGGAATTGAAATGGGGAAAAGAAATGTAAAAGATTTAATAGTGAATTCTCTTGCTATTGAATGGCCTTTAACACTAAAGAAACTGCATAATTTATTAAAAAATAAATATAATGTAAGTGTTTCATGCCAGGCTGTTTATAAAGCTCTCCAAGAAATGACACGGAAAAATATTATAATTAAAAATAATAAAGAGTATTCTTTAAATTTAGATTGGATTAAACAATTAAAAACTTTTTCTAAAAAACTTGAAGAAGCTTACATAGAAAAAAATCCCCTGGTTGGCAATTATCTTGAAAGCGGAAATGGAACGCAATCATTCACTCTTGATAACATGTTTAATTTAGATAAATTTCTTTTGTTTCAAATAGAAAAATTTCTTACTAAAAAAGAATTTGAAAAAATTCCTTGTTATTCTCAATGGAACTTTGGGTGGTGGCCTTTATTTATTTCTAGAGAAGGCTATCAGGTATTAAAAAAAATTATTAATCCTAAAAGAGTTTATATAAGTATTAAGGATAATTCAGTTGTTGCGAGATTTTGTTCCAATTTTTATTCTAGAGCCAGCATGAATTCTAAATCTGGGGTTGATACAGAAACTAATTTTGATTTTATTACAGTAGGGGATTTAATAATTCAAATTTATTATCCACAGACATTAATTAAAAAAATACTCTCTGTTTTTAACAAAATTAAAAATTTAGAAGAAATAGATATGGATAAAATAGATGAGATTTTCTCTGAAAATTACGAAATAAATTTAATTATTTTAAAAAATAAGAATATTGCAAAAATACTCTCTGATAAAGTTTTGGGTGTTTTTAATTAGTTTTCTTTGTTAAAAAAAGCTTATTAGTCTTACTCCGGATAAAAATGAATTCCACATTTCCTGCATACACACCATCATATTTTAGTTAACTAATCGTTACAAGAACCCTTACCTCACTTTAGTGTGGAGATGAAT
>CAZOGQ010000116.1:0-3232 GCA_964579545.1 Candidatus Woesearchaeota archaeon
AAAATAAGGATCAAACTTCCTTAATTTTTTTTGAAATACGTGCGCCCTAAATAATGGTTTATCTTTGTACCTGAAAACTTTTCCAATTACAGGCATTCCTGAATGTACGTGATATTCTGTTTCTGGTTTATATTTCTGTTTGTTTGGAAAAGACCCCCATCCTTCATGATACTCTTGTATTTCTTGTTCTGTTAAAATATCTTTTAAGCTAATCATTTTATTATTTAAAGAACCGATTTAATCATAGCCTCTAGAAAAATTATAATCTTCTTTGATTCGCATTAAATTTTCTTTAGTTTTTTTGATATCTTTTTTAGAGCCCCTTTCACCAAAATAAGAAATTAAACTCGAAAACATTCCTACAGGTGTAAAGAACACACCAATATATGAAGTCAAAGTATCAATAAATTGTATTAGATTTTGTGGTGTTTCTTCAGGAGATATAATTGTTTTTGAAATATCCGCACCGCAGAGAGCTCTCAAACCAACATAAGCTAAACAAATAATGCCGCCCAAACCTATTTTTTCACATAATTTTCTATCATATCGCTTTTCTTTATATTGATTTCTGGCCTTACTCAACTTCAATTCTGTTTCTTCAAGTTCTTTTCTTGTTGCCATTTTAACTCCTTAAAAATAGTTCTACAAGAGAAGAAATATTTTATAGCGACATATGTCGTGTCTATCTGCTTTTCTTGAAGAAAAAGGGCAGAAGTTTTTGCTCTGCTTTTCTTAAATGGGCTTGATATGTCGAATATGAGATGCCTGCTAGTTTTGCTAGCTTTTCCAGCCCAATTTTTCTTGGATATTCATAATAGCCATGTTTTATTGCAAGTTCAAGGGCTTTTTTCTGTTTATCTGTCAGTTCTGGATTTTCTTTGACTATGGAAATATTTTTTACTTTCTTTTGTCTAATATAATTTATTTCTGCATTATATACTCTCTCAAGTATAGCTATTCCTTTACTTAGTTCTTGTTTATTAAAAGAAGCAATATTAAGTGTCTCATCTCCATTTTCATCTATAATTGCTGGAGAAAGGTGTATAATATTTTTGTTATAAACACTTTTTGCTATTAAGGGCTCTTTAATTGTTCCAATAAAAAAATCTTCATTTACTTCTAGATCTACAAGCCTTTTAGATTTTTTTAAATCTTTAATAAATCTTCTTTTGTTTTTCTCACTACCAATTAAAATCCCTGTTATATGAACAAGGATGTATTTTTTATGATAAAAATAAGACAAAGGAAAACCATAAAGATTTACTTTATATTTTAGTGTTCTACTACCTATTAGCGCATTCTTTCCATCAAAAGATATCTTCGCAACCCACATAATAACACGATGTATGTCGTGTTTATAAAAGTTATGGGCAATCTATTTAATTTCCATTTTCAGAAAAATTTGCAATAATTTACTTTTTCTTCTTTTTAATATTTGCTTTTTCAAATGCTCTCAGGATTTCAAGTGGCACACCCAAAACAACAGTATTACTTTGATCTGAGCTTAAATCATTTAAAGTCTGCAGAGTTCTAAGATGTAAAGCTCCTGGAGCAGTTGAGAGCATTTTGGCTGCTTTTGTGATATTATCTGCAGCACTAACCTCTCCTCTTGCTTTTATTATTACAGCCCGTCTTTCTCTCTCTGCTTCAGCTTCTTTTCCAATTGTTCTTTTAAGCTGTTCTGGTAATTCAACATGTTTTAATTCTACTGAATCCACTTTAATGCCCCAAGGGTCTGTTGCTTTGTCTACAATCTCCCTAATTCTTTTTGAAACAGCATCTCTTTTGCTTAGCAGTTCATCCAAAGATACTTCGCCCACAACATCCCTCATTGTTGTTTGCGCAAGCTGAGAAACAGCATAATCAAATTCCTCTACTTCAAGAATAGCCTTTTTTGAATCACTAACCTTGTAGTAGAGAACAGCATTTACTTTTATAGAAACATTATCTCTTGTAATTGCATCTTGATCTGGTACATCAATAGCCTTTACCCTAATATCAACTCTCTGCCATGACTGGAATATAGGTAATATAAGACGCAGACCTGGCTGCATGATCCCACGAAATCTTCCTAGTGTAAATTTTACACCTCTTTGATATTCTTTAACTACTTTCAGTCCAGAAAATAGATAAAAAACTATAATAATTATAACGTAAGTCAACATACCTAATGCCATATCATTAATGTGTTTTTTTGTTTTATAAATGTTTTGAATTCAAATTGAAAGATTTAAATAATCTCCTTTATTCAATTAAAGATGGCACAAGAAAAACAACCTCAAATAAGCAAGGAAGAGCAGATAGGGTTTCACAAAGGAGCTGTAAATACACTAGTTGCTGAAAGAAATGAGTTGATAAGACTTGTTCAAGTAACAGAATCTCTCTTGCAAGCGCACTTAAAATCACTTCAAGAATTAGGTGTTAAAATAGAACAATCAAAAAGGCAAAATAAAAAAGAATAAAACTCTTATCTATCTTTTATCTCCAAATCAAACAATACCTGCTTTAATAATTTTAATTTCTTCTAAAGGCTTATCATTTGCATCTGTTTCTGCCTTGCCAATTGTATCTATAATATCCATTCCCTTTATTACTTTGCCGAAGACAGGATGCTTACCATCTAAAAAATTATTATTTACAAGATTAATAAAAAACTGGCTTCCACCTGTATTTGGCCCTGAATTAGCCATACTTATTGTACCGCGATTATTTTTATCTAGCTCAGTCTTTGTAAATTCATCTTTTATTGTATAATCAACACCTCCACTTCCCGTACCAGTCGGGTCGCCGCCTTGTATCATAAAACCATCAATAACTCTATGAAAAATAACACCATCATAAAAGCTTTGTTTAACAAGCTTTTCAAAATTGCCTGCTGTTAGAGGCATCTCTTTATAAAGCTCTATAAGTATGTCCCCTTTTGTTGTTTCTAACTTAACCTTCACACTTTTATTTCTGTCTACCATTTTTAATCCAGCAATCACAATAATCAGGACTAATGCAAGTATTATAAATATTGTTATTTTCTTTTTTTTATTAAGTTTTGCCATTTTGAAAAACGCCGACACCAGGAATCGAACCTGGATGCCCCGAAAGGCCCGGCTTAGCAAGCCGGTGCAATACCATTATGCGATGTCGGCATGAATATGAAGGTGATTTGTGATATTTTAAGTTTTTGTATTTCTTTAATTTTCACTAACTGCCCTATTTTCATTGACTAGATTAGCAATCT
>CAZOGQ010000117.1:0-3207 GCA_964579545.1 Candidatus Woesearchaeota archaeon
TATTGCAATAAACTTTAATATTTTATTATTTATATCAATAGCCCCACCGCCAACAAGAGTATTTTTATAATATGCTAAAAAAAGTTTGTATTTTTTTATTTTTTCTAGAGATTCTGGATTATTACCTCCACGATGCCATGTATCTCTGTAAATCGGATAGAATTTTTCCTAATTATTTGATTCTTTGAATTCTAAGTTATAAGATAAAGCTCTTTTGATATTCTTTCTTGCTGTTTTTTTCAATGCTTTCCATAATTCCTCTTTAGTCTTATTTAAATCTATTATTATTGTTGCCTGTTTATCTTTAAATCCTTTCCATACCATCTTGCCCACCAAATCTATTTAGTTTTTGATTGCATATAAAAAATCCTTGTTTTTAAACCTTAAAATAAAACCACTATTCTTTAAAAATCTTAGTAATTCATCTTTTTCATATCTCTCAACATCATGTACCTCCAAAAATATCTTATCAATTTTATCAAATATCTTCCTTGGCGTGGAGTACAGCGTTCTATATTCTGCCCCTTCGATATCCATTTTTAATAAATCACATTTTTTTATATTTTTTCTTATAAAAAGATCCTTTAAAGTTATAGTTCTAACAATATGATACTCTTTTCTCTCTCTCTCTCTATTGAATGTCTTGCAGAATGCCTACCAGTAAAAAGTTTAACCGGCCCCCGTTTATCTGAAACAGCAATTTTTAAGGGAACTATGTCAGACTTATTCATTTTGGTTTGTTCTAATAACATTTTAAAGTTATCTTTATCGGGTTCCACTGCATAGACTTTTCTATCGATCAAAACAGAAAAAATTCCAATATGGGCTCCTAAATCAACTACAACAGCATCATTTTTTAGCTTCAACCATTCCGGAAAGTATTTGTCTTCTAAAACCAATTCTGTTATTATACTTTTATCAATGGTTCCGGCTCTAGTTTTGATTTTTTTATTACCTATCTTATAGATTATATATCCTTTTTTTAAACCCAAATAATCTAGAAAATAATCCCACCAATTGTCTATCTTACAAATTGCTTTTAAAGATAGTTTAATTTTATCGAACATTTTTTAATGGTAATGAATTATTTTTAAATTTTTTCTAGACCATGTATATTTTTAAAAAACATAACATATTTAAAATTATCTAATTTCCATAGACTATGGACATAAAGGAAAAATGGTTAAGAAAAAAAGCTGAAATATTGCTGCCTTTTTTAAAAAAAATAAAGGTTCCTGCAGAATTTTTAACTGTGTTTAGAATATTTTTTGCATTGATTGTTGTAATAATTTTCTTAAACGGCAATTATCTTCTTTCTTTAATTTTTTTGACAGTATACCAATTTGTTTTAATGCTGGATTATATTGATGGAAAGCTTGCAAGATACCAAAGAAGATTTTCAGTAAAATGGGTAAAAATAGATTTTATACAAATGGATATAAAGGGAGCAGAGATTTGGGCCATTAAAGGAATGGAAAGAACAATGAAAAATAATCATGTTCATTTTGCAATAGCTGCTTATCACACACCCAAGTTTCTTAAAGGCAAAAAAACAGCAGATGTTCTCTTACCGATATTCAAAAAAAAGAATTATTCTGCAAAAATTGGTTTTCCTAAACATTTGACAGTGTACGCCTCTAAAAATATATAAACTTATAAATCTAAACCATCTTACTGAATAATGAAAATACAATTTATGAGTCAGATACCTTTACATTACAAGAAAAGGAGAAAAGCACATTTACATTTTGTTCCATTTGAGTTAGAGAAAAGAGGGCATAATATAGATTTAATTGAAAGAAAACAATGGATTTACTTTTATTTAAAATATTTAAAATTTAGACCAGATATTCTTATTGTGTCTGGTCTCGTAGGTTTTTTTCCTATGTTTCTTAAAAAACTTGGTCTTATAAGAAAGCCAGTAGTTTACTACTGGGGGGATTACTTCCATGAAGCAATGGGAAGAAGATGGGGTTTAGCTAAATGTGCTTTTATGGAATTTTTTTGCGCGCAAAATGCTTCTTTTATTACAACTCCAAGCATCTTTTTAAAGAACGTCTGTGATACACTCAGCTTAAAGAATACATACATTCCTCATGGGGTTATTTGGGGTGTAAAAAAAATTAAAGCTTCAAGTTTACCCCAACTCTCTAAAAATCAGAAAAATTTAATAAAATTCATTTATGTAGGCGATATAAATCAGTATAAGAGAGTAGATAGGGTTATAGAAGCAGTCAGAGACAAAGAGTGCATCCTTTACCTTATCGGAAGGTGTCTTAATAAGGATGTAATTAAGAATTTACCTAAGAATTGTGTATACATGGAAGAAATATCGCATAGAAAAGTCTTAAGTTATGCAAGGGCTTGTGATGTTGCAGTTATAACCGCAGACCAAGATTCAACATTAAAAATGTTTGAGTACCTTGCACTAGGAAAAACTATTTTAGCTTTTAATGGAAGAATAAATTATGTATTAAGACACAAAGAAAATGCATATATGGCCTCTAATTTTTCAGATGCAGTAGAAGAATTAATTAAAAACAAAAAAATTAGGAATAAATTGTCTAAAAATGCAAAGAAATTTAAGATTTATACATGGAGAGAGATCGCAAGAAAATATGAAGCACTTTTCAAAAAATTAGTGTATAAAAAATAAAAAACAAATTTAGTTAACTAATCGTTACAAGAACCCTTACCTCACCTTGGTGTGAAGATGAATTGTAACCAAAATTATTTCTATAAAGAATTATTAAAAAAAGAACGAGCTTGTTGTAGCTTATTGAATCTCTCAATGTAGCTATAGCTTTCTCACTAATTAAATGTTTTGGAGCTAGCGATAGCTCTGAAAAGGAGGAAAAAATGAAAATAGAATTAATAAAAGATAGCCATTCTGTAGGATAGAGTAACTTTCACTACCAGCTTACTTCTGCATACAGAAAACCGATTTTTAAAGACGAAAAAGTAAGAAAACTTGTAAGAGCTTACTTAATAGCAAAAGCACAAGAACTAAAAGTTGTGATTGTAGCAGCTGAATTTGGACCTGACCATTTACATTTCTTTGTTAGCAATTGCAAAAATTATTTAGTAGTTGATTTGATAAGGAGATTTAAAGGTTATATCTCAAGGATGATGAGAAAAAACCACTGGAATTTATTACGAAGTATACCCTAAGGTCTTGCCTTAGGGTGAAAACAAAAGTAAAATTAA
>CAZOGQ010000118.1:0-3183 GCA_964579545.1 Candidatus Woesearchaeota archaeon
AGAAGCTGCACAAAACACAACAAAAACATTTAATCTCGGCGAGACAACTGCAATTGAAATTTCTCCGGCTATTTTAGAATGGGATACTATAAGTTCTGGTTCTACAAACAAGACATCTAATAACGACCCTCTTCATATAAATAACACAGGAAATCATAATGTTTCAATAGATGGTGTCAGAATCAAGGCAATTAATCTTCTTGGTGAGCAAGATGATTCCTATGCATTATGGGCAGCAAACTTTTCAGCAGCTCCAGTAAACTCAAGTGAGCCAGCAGAGTGCGCAGATGCAAATTCTACTGTTTTATCAAATAATTCAGATATTCAAATTATAGGCAGTAGTCTTCCTCGAGGAAATCTTTCTACTGGCCAAGCTCAAGAAGATTTATGGTTTTGTCTGAGAGTTGTTGGAACTGAATTAAAGAGCCAGCCATATTCTACTGCAAAAGGCGGTCAAAGGGTAATATCTGTATTAGCAGCTGTATTAGTTGTAAGAAGGAAGAGAAGAAAGAAAGGCAAGAAAAAGCAGAAACTTGAAATTGAAACTTTAAGCGAAAGTGTTAGACAACTTATTGTAAAAGACTTAAAAAACAAGTACAGTGAGACAATTACACAAATTCTCCTACAGAAAAAACAAATTAAAATCCCTATAAATATATTTAGAACAGAGCTGGCTCCTCTTGAATCTATTGTTAAATATATGAGAGAACAACTGAAAATGAATTATCATGAAATAGGGATAATATTAAACAGAAATGAAAGAACAATCTGGAAAACTTATGATAATGTAAAAAAGAAAAAAGTAGAATTAGAAATCAGCAAGACAAGTAAAAAAATACCTTTAAATGTTCTTGCAAGCAGGAAACTTGGAATACTTGAATCTATTGTATTATTTTTAAAACAAAAAGGTCTGTCAAATGGTGAAATTGCAAAGCTAATAAATAGAGATATTAGAAATATCTGGACAATATATGAGAAAGTAAGTAAAAAACTTGAAAAAAAGTAAAATAAAAGATAAATTATATCGGTCAGAAACTTGAAAAAGTGACCGATAAATTTAAAAACAGTAAAATAATACTATTTTATGGACAATGAAAAAATAATCGAAATATTGAGTAATTGGAATTTCTGGAAACGTGATTATGACGTGGGATTGTATAGGGAAAGCTATTTGGACAAACTAGAAAGATTCGTCGAAACAGAACAAGTTGTTGCTATAACGGGCGTGAGGAGAAGCGGCAAATCCACTTTGATGAAACAATTTATTAAAAGACAAATTAAGTCTAGTAAAAACAGAAAATCTTTTCTGTATGTTAATTTTGAAGAACCGAAGTTTGTAGATTTGCTTTCTCTGGAATTTCTACAACAAATTTATGATGCTTACATAGAAATAATAAAACCAGAAGATACACCCTACATACTATTAGATGAAATACAAAACCTTCCAAAATGGGAAAGATTTGTTAGAGCCTTACATGAAAAAAAAGAAGCACATATTATTATTTCTGGCTCTACCTCAAAGTTGCTTAGCAAAGAATTAGGAAGCTTACTTACAGGTAGATGGGTAGAACTAAAACTTCACCCGTTAGATTTTCTAGAATTTCTCCAATTCAAGCAGTTGAAAATGAGAACTAAATTAGACATACTTTCCCAAAAAATTAAAATAAAACAGTTACTTAGAGAATATTTGGAATTTGGGGGCTTTCCCTTAGTTGTATTAAAAGAGGAGAAAGAAGAAATACTCAAAAGATATTTTGATGATATTATAGGAAAAGATGTAGCAGAGAGACATAAAATAAGAAAATTGAATAAACTTAAATCATTAGTTAAATATTATTTAACAAATTTTTCATCTCCCATTTCATACAGAAGGATAGCTAAATTTATAGGTTTAAGTTTAGATAGTGTAGAAAGATTTTCTGGTTATATGGCAGATATTTATCTTATTTTCTTTGTTCCTAAATTTTCTTATTCTCTGAAAGAACAGGAAGTAAATCCAAGAATTATCTATAGTATTGATTCTGGTCTGATAAATGTTGTCAGTTTCAGGTTCAGTGATAATATTGGAAAATTATATGAAAACATAGTATTTCTTTCTTTAATTCAAAACGGAAAAGAAATTTATTACTATAAAAATAAGAGTGAATGCGACTTTGTGGTCAAAGAAGGCCAAAAAGTTACCCAAGCCATACAAGTTTCTTACCAAATAAAAGGAAATAAAGAACGCGAAATAAGAGGATTATTGGAAGCAATGGAAGCTTTTAAACTTAGAACAGGATTAATTATAACAGAAGACAAAGAAGGGGAAGAAAAAATTAAGAATAGGAAAATAAAATATGTTCCTTTATGGAAATGGTTATTAAATAGTTCTTAAAAGAAAAGAATTTGAGGTATATAGAGATTGCAAAGCTAATAAATAGAGATATTAGAAATATCTGGACAATATATGAGAAAGTAAAAAATAAACTAGAAACTAAATAAAAAACAAGCAAAAGTTCGCTTAATCCAATAATTCTTTAGTATAATCTTGTAACAAGACTATACTTATAGTAAAGCTTAAAAATCCTTTTTTTCTACTTCATTATAATTAGGTATTATTTTTATACTTAAATATAATGAAACAAAGAGGCCGGTTAAATAGAAAGATTCAGAAACTTAAGGAGTTTATTCTTATTTGTCAATCTACAAAACAAAAACTAATTTCAAGTATTGAAGAGCTAAATTCTCAATACAGAAAAGCAATAATAGATTCTGAAACTCTTACAAGAGAAAAAAATAAAGTTTTAAGAGGCAGAAGTATTAATCAATGGCTTAATTATTATGATGATTATATCTTGTATTATCTAAAGGAAATTAAAAAAACAGAGCAACAATTAAAAAAACAAAAAACAAAAATAACTTCTTTATCTCTTCTCTTTATACTCGCTATTATATTCATTAGTTTTTTCTCATTTAGAGCAGAGCTAACCGGCCTCTTTATTTTAGAAGAAACTAATGAATTTTCTGAAACTGTTTCTTTATTTTTTAATGAAAATGCAGAGACTGCATGGCAACCAGAAAATTTTGGACAAATTGAAAGTATAAAATTTAGTGGATCTTTAATTGGAGAAGGAAATGCAAGAGTTTATCTTGACAACTTACTAATTCTTGATACTTCTTTATTAAATAAAACTAAAACTAAGA
>CAZOGQ010000119.1:0-3130 GCA_964579545.1 Candidatus Woesearchaeota archaeon
TCCCGATAATTTCCATAGGAATAAAAATAAATAAAGTAGTTATCAAAATATTTTTATAATTGGTTTTTTGAAACTTAAATTTTTTTAAAAATAACCATAAAAACAAAGATAATATAAAAAAAGAGATGATAAGCAATAAAATTATTAATATTATATTCGCGGCGCTCAAACTACTGAATGAATTAATAACTTCCATTTTGTCTGCTTTCTTTTAATTTTTTTCTTAAACGAAACCAATAAAAACCAGAAGGAGCTATGACAGGAACAACCAAACAACCAATAATAATCGCAGTCAAATCAGATGGTTTATCAATTTTTTTAATAGCAAGAATTATCACCATAACTGTAAATAAAAACATAAAAAAAACTGAAACTAAATAACAAAGAAGTGTTGTTCCTAGGGCTAATACACCAACTTCTAAAGCATTTAAAATGATTAGAACAAGTATAGGGAATATTATCATAATAAAAAATACTAAATCATAAAAAAATCTTGTTTTATTTACCATTATAAACTAATGAAAAATATCTTTTTAAACTCTTCTTTTCTTAATAAAATATGAAACAACAACCAATTTGGGATAAAATTTCAGGGAAATGGAGAGAATATAGAGAAAAGCCAATAAAAGAAGTAATTAAATTTTTAAGAGAGCAGGAAAATGAATTAGCAAAACAAAACAAGCCAATTAAAATCCTTGACCTTGGATGTGGAAGTGGAAGGAACTTTATTAAGCTGGAGAATAAGAAAAGCATAATCTATGCTCTTGATTTTTCTGACAAAATGCTAAAATATGCAGAAAAATATGCAAATAAACAAGGAATTAACATCAAAGCTATAAAGTCAGAAACAACAAAACTGCCTTTCTCATCTAATTTTTTTGATACTGCAATTTTTATTGATTCTTTGCATTGTATCAAAGGAAAGGAAAACAGAAAAAAAGCTTTGAAAGAGCTAAAAAGAGTTTTGAAAAAAGGAAGCGAAGCTATGCTTTCTGTTTGGAATAAAAATCAGAGGAGATTTAAAAACAAGCCAAAAAACATGAAAATCCCATGGACAGTTGATGGAAAAAAATACATGAGATATTATTATTTATATGAGCAAGAGGAATTTATTAAACTGCTGAAGGATGTTGGCTTTAAAATTATTAATGTTGATGTTAGTAAAGATATTGGGGTGGGAGTGAAGAAATAATAGGTTATCTTTCTCTTTCATCAATAAGCTTTTTCGGCACTTCAATCAAAGCTTCTCCTTCAGCAACTCCTCCTTCTAATCCTACCTCACTCGGCTCAACTCTCTTGCCGACTATGATATAACTATCTCCATTCTCTTGTACTTGTGGACAATCCCCAACTACACATGTCTCATAAATTCTTGGGCATGTAGTCAAAATATATATTCCTTTAGGACTTACACCTTTCGAATTTTACCCTCACAAAATCATAAAAACGAAAAATTGGGCAAACTGTAATGGTAATATTTTATGAAAATTATAACAAGAATAAATCATCCATCGTCTCTTTGATTAGTCCTACCGACTCTTTTTCATTATAAGACAAATCAGGATAATTTTTAATTAGATTTTTTACTCTCTCTACAGACCTGTTTTTTATTTCTTCTTTGTCTCTTTCATTCCAATTAAACTTCTGTGCTTTCTCAAAAGCATCTGCACCATATTCGGCAATCTCATTTCTTAGATAATTTTTAGATTCTGGTTTGTTTGTATGCTCTACTAATAATTTATGCAAAACAACATTGCCAATACATCTGCCTAAGGATTTAATAACACTATTTTTTCCCATTTTGATTCTTTCAGCTTTTTTAAAATCAATCTCAATAATTGATTTAAATGCAAAAATGCAATTTTTCTGTCAATACCTGATTCTTTATTTGATTTTAATTTATTAGCTAGATTCTCCCCCAACTCTTTATTTATAGAATTAATTAATTCTTTATTATCTATTGTTCTTTTTAAGACTAGATTTATTAAAATTAGATTTCTAATTGCTTTGTATATTTCTAGTCCCCTGTGCTTTTCACCTTCAAGAATACTATAGTCTATTTTCATCCTCAAATTCAATTTAGGAATCTCAAGTTTGGAGGGTAATTTTAAATGCCCGTAAATACTCTTTTTATCTTTTAACTGATAAATCAGAGAAATATTAGATGGATAAGATCTTTGAAATATTTTCTTGTCATATATCTCCAAATCTAAATTAAGTGAGTATTTTTTTGCCACTTTTTTTATCTCTAATATCTGCCTGTACTTCTCTCCCAATTTTTTCCAAAATTTTTTATTTACAAGTATTAAAACATCTAGGTCATTATAATTTTTATAGTTATTTTGGATTGCTGAACCATATAATGTAATTGATATGACATTTTTTATTTTTTTAAGAATAATTTCTTTTATTCTTTTTTCAATTGAAGCGATTTTTTGATTGTACTCTAATTTACAAAGTAAGTATCTGGCATCTATTAAACTAATTTCTCTAAGTTTTGGTCTGACAAATTTACTCAAATAATTTGAATCTTGCTGGGTTAATTTCATATTTTTTAGTTTTTTATCTATAACTTCCATTTCTTTCTTTGTTAATATCAAGCTTCCAGATGTTTTAGTTATCATATAATAGGTATATATATTAAGTGGTATATAAACGTTTCTATTTTATTTCAATTTAAAAAATTCTTTATTCGCAGAAAATACATGAGATATTATTATTTATATGAGCAAGAGGAATTTATTAAACTGCTGAAGGATGTTGGCTTTAAAGTTTTAAAAGTTTTTCTTTCAGTTTCTTTACCATTACAAATATAACCAAAACAAATGATTTAAATAGTTTGTAATGGTAATTGTTTTATGAGAATCATTAAAAGAATCAAAAATGGAAAAGAGTATTTTTATTTACAACACTCATTTAGAAAAGATAATAAAGTTGTGACAAGGGAAAAGTATCTTGGAACAAAAATTCCTCAAAATATAGAAAAAATAAAGCAAGAGTTTGGGAAAGAAGCAAAAGAAGTTTTATATAAAAAATTTGAGAAAATAAAGCAAAATTTTCAGAAACAATGGAAAAAATATCCTGAATCAATCAAAGAAAAAGAAAAACAGGAGATAGCAATTGCCTTCAC
>CAZOGQ010000120.1:0-3109 GCA_964579545.1 Candidatus Woesearchaeota archaeon
TGTCTTGAAGGTTTTATTTGCTCTGCCTGACTTTTTACAAGCTGTTTTTTCATTTTCTTTTTTTCAAGAAACTTAAATAAGGGAATCTCCCACATCCCTGTTCTTTTTCCTTTAAATTTATTTAAAGCGTAAACAATCTGTTCTCTGCTCCATTTTTGTTTTTTTAGTTTAGATTCAATCTCACTATCAGTGAGATTTTGATTCTTAGCATTGCTTATGAAATTCAATAGATTATATAGATTATCTCTATTTTTAAATAAATGGGATTCATATCTTTTCTTATACCACTCTTGTAAGACTATATACAAAACAAATACTCCAAGAACTGACAAAACTATATACAAAATAGTTCTTTTCCAAGCTCTACAATCACTTGGGCAGTTTTTATTGTCTTCGCCAAGTTGCTTTTCACACTTTCCGTTTAAATTACAAGGTACTGGCTCAATAATAACGAACTCTGAAAGAGCTGGTGAAATATAAATCGGCACAGACATTATATTATCAATGTCTTCAATAAAAAATTCTGTTTTTATGTCATCTGAAAAATTCTTAGTTGCAAAATCTCCAAACTGCTGCGCATTATCTTTTTTTCTAAAACTAACAGCATTGTTTTCTATTATTAAAAAAGACTCTGGAATTTCAGTTTTCTTTTCTATATCTATATCATAAGCTATTAAGATTGTTTCAATTCTATCCTGATAATATGCAAGAACTTTTTTGTAGTTTATACTTACCCCAAGATTATCTACTATCCAATTTGCAACAGATGCGATGTATTCTTTTTCCTTATCTACTTCATATTCTTCTCCGCTTGCTTGTGCAATTTTATCAGGATTAATAGTATCTAAAAAAAGATATATTGGAAAACTTCCACTTTCTTCTTCAACAAAAAGTGGCAGTTCAACCTGTGTGAGATTAGCCATTAGATCAATATAATCTTCTATCGAACTTGCTTCTTCATATTTTATCTGTGATTTTTTTATAAAATCTTCTATTTCTCCTAAACCCAAACTTTCTTTTACTCTCTGCCCATACCAACCCATTTTATCTGTTTGTATGGTTATATTTTCAAGGATCAACCTTTTAGTTTCTAAGGTTACATTTAAAATTTCTTCAGGACTTCCAACATCCACACTAAATTCATGAATTCCAACAAGGCCCTGATCATCTTCTGCACTTACTCTAAGCTTATAAGAACCAATTTTATAATAAGTATACAAAATAGTATTATTTTCGCTTTCTAAAGTATCATTATTTCCAAAATCCCAGATATATCTTACAATACTATTATTTGCAGGTGAATAAACATCAGCTATAAATCTAGTCAACTGAGCAGCAATTATCTGCAGAGGTAAAAGTTTTTTTATTGTTGGTATTCTTTCTATTTTTATTTTCTCACTAAGAACTTTATTTCCATCTAACTCTATAATCAAAGTTCTATTACCATAATCCTTTGGAGTTTTAAATCCAGCTTTTTCTAAGTCTAAAATTAAAAAATCAGAGTTTAGCTTAGCAGATTTTTTTTCTGTATCATATATCTGGTTAGTACTTGTTGAAATTGTTGTTGTGTATTTCAGTAATAAATTAGAGATATTTAACTCTACGCCTGCTCCTGAAGAAAAAGTTATAGGAATTGTACAACCCTGGTTGCAATTTCTGTCATATCTCCAAATATATTGCATAATATAATCATTTAGTTCTTTATCATTTAGTTCTTTATCATTCATTTCATAAAAAACAGTCTCGTTAAACTCAAAACTTCCAATTGAATCAAATCTCGCTGCCTGGGCAAAAATATAAAAATCTAATTCAGGTTCCTTTGCTTGTTCAGGATATCCAGAAAAACCACATGGCTCATTTTCTTCTATCTTTATTTCATAATCTGTATTTTCTTCTGCATAAATACAAACAAAAAAATCATCTTGCTCTGGATTTGAATAATTAATCAAGCAGCTTATCTCCCCCCCTTGAGAACTTGGTTCAGGCAGCTCACACTCATCTTCTAACTCAGCACACCCACAATAAAATTGCATTCTCAAGAGACCAGGATAAAATTCTGTTGTTTCTTCTATTGCCCCTTTTTCAACCCAGGCTCCAATTTTATATCTAGAAGAAGGAGGCAGTCTGATTTTTTCACAGTATATTTTGGTTCCAATATAAGCAGGTTTATCTACTGCCTTATTTAATTCAAAACATCCTGTCCGGTCTATACTACAAGAAAAATCATTTGTTGTTTTTTTTGATATATATTCTAAAGAATCTTCATTTTCATTATTAAGATTATCATTAAGAATATCAATAATTAAAGGTGGTTCACAGGATTCAGAAGAAACACCCTCAACATAGAATTTCAAGCCATCTATTGATTCAACTTGGCCTTCTACTCTAACACCTAAAGTTTTATTTTCTCCAGAAGAAAGAGAAAAACTCTTACTAGATTCGCCATTTTTCCCAGCATAAATATCTTCACAATCACTAGGTACGCATACCGACCTAACTGAGTTATTATTTAAAAAATCAATAATTCTGACAGAGCCGCCAAGATTACTTTCTAAAACAGAATAAGCATCTATATCTTCAAGGCTAATATTTATCCAACCCCTAATCATCTCCTGAGGACCATAAATTTCTTGAACATAAAAAGACTTGTTGCCGAGCTCAAAATCTGCAGCGACAACAAGTAGAGAAAATGAAATAAATACAAATAACATAAAAACCAGTAATAAAAATACAACTACAACAAGGGTTCTTATTTTCATCTCTTTCTTAAATATTTAATAATAAAGAAATGATTTTTAGCTTTATAAAAGTTAACATTTTTGTGATTTATAATAATTAAATACCGCCGATAGATATTTCTTATTATTGCAAAAACAGTTTTTATTAAGAAAAACATTATTAATTGAAAAGCCAACGAATGTATCTGCTATATTAACTAACCATATTTATCAGCAATAGCCACAACAATTTATATAATTGGCTCTTCTCGCAAAATTGAGATATCAAAATGGTTGAAACACCTAATATCAACGATTATAGAATGCAACAACATCAAAAAATTCCTGTTTGTTACCACACCTTGAAAGGTGTGGTTTGTTTGGAATTTTAG
>CAZOGQ010000121.1:0-3073 GCA_964579545.1 Candidatus Woesearchaeota archaeon
CAAAACAATATTTATCTTTAATCTTTTGGTCTGAAACATCCATTTGCCAAAGAGAGTTAGGATGTTTTCTCTGCCAGCGAATATATTTTATTCTTTTCTTTTTATGTTTTGATTTTTCAGTTAGTTTATGTTTCTTAAGTATTTTATATACGCTTGCATGAGATAAGTTGGGTAGATAATTAATAATCTTATGCTCTCCCCAACCAGTTTTATTTCTGATCTTAATAACTTTCTTTTCAATTTCATATGTTATCTTTTTGTGGATTGTTTTAGGTTTCCTTGAAGCATCCTTCAAGTCCCATTGAGTTTTATTCAATCGCTCAGTCCATCTTCTAAGAGTTCTTCTAGTAATCTCATAATCATATTTTGCTTTTAGAATTATTCTGCATTGATTATTTGTATGTCCTTTAATCCTTAGCTTAAAATATTCTTTTCTAATCTCTTCTTTTTTCATAAGAAAATTAGAATTCTCATTCAGAACTAATTTTCGGTTTCCTTAGGACATATGTCCCTTGGACATACAACCAACCTGAAGACCCTTGGCTTTATAAAGACCCCTACTAGCAGAAATAGATATTTGAATTGAGGGTTTATTATATTTTGATATTTCCAAGAATCTCTCTAAAGGAATCATTTTAAGTTTTCACAAATACTCAGAAAACTGTTCTTCAGTTATTTTAGCAAGTCTTAGAATACTTTTTAATGTGCCTATTTTGAGTTGTTTGTGTATTGGAACAACTGTCCCAATTTTTCCATCAGGAGTTTGTTTAGAAAGCCTAACATGGCTGCCAGATCTTCCGCTGATTTTAAAATCAAGTTTATTGCAAAGAATTTTAACTACTTCATGTCCTGACACCTTTTTCAACTTCGGCATGTTCTGGTACCTCAAAAACAGTAATAAATGGTTTCCCGTTTTTATTTCTTGGGAACTCTTCTAAATATAATTCAGTAGCTTCTTTTAAATTACCAAGGGCTTCTTCAACTGTTTTGCCCTGGCTGGCTGTGCCAATTTCAGGACATTCAGCTATAAACATATCTTCTTCTTTGTGTAACACAGCACTAAATGTTTGATTTGCCATTTTATTCTTCTTTGCTTATTGTATCAAGATATCTAGATTTTATAAACTTTTGCTTGTTCTTTTCCGAGTCCCACAAAATTAGACAAAATGTCGTACGCCCGCGCCAGGAATCGAACCTGGATGCCCCGGGGGCCTGGATTTTTGTCTCTTATTTCTTGTTTGCTGTTTAAGGGAGGTTGCTCCAATCCAGTGCAATACCATTATGCGACGCGGGCTTACATACAATAAGAAAAAGTTAAATTGTTTATAAATATAATCTTTCTTCTACTTCTCGCACAATTTTTTCATGCATCTCACTAATACCCTTGTCTATATCATCTAGATAACAAATAAAAGGCATAAGAATGCAATTATCTTCAGAACTATATTCCCTGAATTTTTCATTCACTTTTGTATGATATTCTAATCCACGACGCTCCATCCTATCTAAACTTCCTCTTTTTCCAGCAAACTCTAAACCAAGTTCTGAGGAGGTGTCAATTATAAATGTTAAATCTGGTTTTGTTACAAGACTTCTTAATTCTAATAACAATTCTTGATTTGCACCAGATATGCCCTGATAAACCTCTGTTGAATAAAAATATCTGTCTAATACTATTTGTATTCCTGATTCTAAACTCGGCTTAATTACCTCATTTAGTAATTGAAATCTTGCAGCATAAAACAAAAATGCTTCTGTATTTGCATTAATATTGAAATTGCTATGCAAAAGCAGTTTTCTTATTTCTTCTCCTATTGGCGTTCCTCCTGGCTCTCTTGACTTTTCTTTTGGTAGAACACTATAACCTTTATCTATTAACCATCTCCTCAATAAATCTGCTTGAGTTCCTTTTCCGCATCCTTCTCCGCCTTCAAATACAATGAACTTGCCCCTTTCTCTTTTTTCTTGCATTTTTATTGAATTTAAGGTAAGTATTTTCCAGAAGAAAAATCATAAATTAATCTGTCTATTAGGGCTATTGATTCTGGAGGAAATCGCCATGTTTCCTCTTCTTTAAGATCCATTAATTGAGGGATTATCTCAACCTTTAATGCTGTTTTGCTGTCAAGAGACCTTTTTATAAAGGATTCTTTATCTGGAAAATTTTTAAAAAAACGATTCATGCCTTTTTCTTTGTAGTCCTGGCCGTATATATGTAAAGAAAAATTACTTTCTGAGTAAGGACCAATAATCACTTCTCTTCCTGTTTTTTCACTCAATCCTGTGGTCAACTCTCTTTGTAAATTAGTAATTCCTATTAGATTATCACCCCATGCTTTATACAAGTCCCGGGATCTCCAGTGCGCATGCATATTAAAAACAAGCTGACCTTTATTATTTTCTATCGCCCTTGCTTCTATTTCCCTCAAACATGGCTGGTCGCTTTTGAGACGGCGGTCTATTACTGGTACAATTGTTGTAGCATTAATTCTTCTGCTTAAGGGGCTTTTAGAAAGGTCATTTAACATGCTTTCAAGCTGGTTTATTGTTGAATCATCTGCTTCAGGATATGCAGTTAGTCTTTGATGATAACAATATGGCCACTGTGTTGGTTCAAACTTTTCTCTACCTTTTAACATTTCTTTTAGTTCTAGATACGGCACTACTAAATGGTCCTTTGCACCTAAAAACTCTGCAATATACTTTCCTCTTTCACAATAACTTAATGGGGGAAATCTTGGCTCTGCAAAAGGATTTTTGATTTCAATCATAACTTTGGCATCTTTGCCAGGCGGGTCAATGAATTCACTATCTACTTTTCTATCGTATTCTGTTCTTAGTTTATATCCTTTCTCATGAACTGCTTTTATGGCTTCGTAATATGCTTCAGGAATAGATTTTGCTACAATGTGCAATGTAGGAATTTTTCCGTCACCTTTTTTTTCTGCCATACAAAATCAAAAGCTATTTTCTTTATAAACAATATTGTAAGACAATATCTATTTTTCAATACAATATGACTATTAAATAATTTAACTATTGGGAGATAAAAGTTATTTTTGACAGTTCTTTA
>CAZOGQ010000122.1:0-1232 GCA_964579545.1 Candidatus Woesearchaeota archaeon
AAACACAAGTACCACAAATTATTTCTGCTACAATTATGGAGGCGAACGAAACTCTTTCAAATGATATTTTAAGTGCCGATATTGTGGATAGTAAAGTTGAAATAACAACAGATTATGAAGAATCTGAGATAGGCTTTGGAGAAGATTATTTAACAGATAAGGTCCATGAATTAAATATAAATTTATCTTCTCTTAGTATAGAAGCTAAAGAAGGCTTGCTTGAAGTTTCTATTGTGCATGAAGATACAGAAATTGTAAAAACAACTTCAGATATTTATATTGAGCAACCAATAGAAGAGAACATAACTAATATATCTGTTCCTGAATTTATTGAAAATCTAACAAATATCACTCTGCCAGAGATTAATATAACTGGGGTAAATACAACTAATGTAACTGAGTTCAATGTAACCAATATAACAAAGCTTTTATTTATTCAACAAATTCCAGATATCAACATATTAAAAAATACAAATTACACATTAAATTTATCTGAACATTTTATAAATGCTGAATCTTACTCTGTAAATGAAATAAAAAATCTTACATTTATTTTTGAATCTGCTGAACATTTTGTTACAATCATCCCAGATATTAATTTTACTGGAATAAGAACTACAATGATTACAGCCAGAACAGGAAATCAATCTATTTCAAGTAATGTTTTTGTTATAATTGTTTCTGATAAAAACATTAGCATAGAGACAATTCAAGGACGAGCTGTTATTGGTCAGCCAGTTAAGTGGAAAAAAATTATTAAAACAGAAATTCTAGAAAATATAACAATAAAACTGCCTGCAAAAGCTGAGAATATAACAATCAAAAAATTCAAAAAGACAGAAAAAAATGGAAAAATAATAGAACAAGAAGTAACAGAGATAGTAACACCCCCTACTAAAACAACTTTAACTGGCCAGGTAACTCTTGAAATTAAGCAAGAACAGAAACAAAAAGAACAACAGCTAATTGAACAAAAACAAAAAACTGAAGAAAAAATAAAAGAAGCTGAAAAAGAAGAAATATCAATTAATTTGTCTGGTGCAAAAGAATATGAGATTGAATATGAAACACAGGCTCCTCAGGCAGTTGAAGAAGAAATTTCAGCATATAAAAAACAGATAACAATATTTGGGTCAGCTGATCTTGACATGCATTATGAAAATGTTCTTGCATTTTCAGATGTTGATGAGAGTGTTGGATTGACAAATCCTGGAGCAATAAAACTTTATTGG
>CAZOGQ010000122.1:1332-3045 GCA_964579545.1 Candidatus Woesearchaeota archaeon
CATGAATTTCAAACTCTCGACACAAATAATAATGGTATAATTGATTATATTTCGTGGACTGTGCCTTATTTAAGCAATCAGACTTTTGAGATTAGTATTGTTATATTAAATGTGCAGAGTTACCCAACAATTGGTGGAAACTGGACAGTTATGTTTAATACAACAGGAACAGCAGATCTTTATATCAGAGCAAGCAATGGAACAACCTGGTCAGATTACGAATGTTACGATGAGCAAACAGAAATTTTAACAGAAAATGGATGGAAATACTTTGCCGATTTAAATGAAGATGAAAAAGTTTTAAGCTTAAACCAAGAAACAGGAAAAGAAGAATTGCAAAAACCACTAGCAAAACAAGTTTATGATTATGATGGTGAGATGTACAGAATTGAAACATCTAAAGGCTCTTTGCTTGTAAGCCCTGAACATAAAGTTTATGTTAACGTTATTGGTAGAGGAGCTTCTGAAATTATCTACCCAACAAATTCAAACTCTTTATCTGAGATTAATTTAATGACTTTTCCTTTAAACTCTTTAGTTGATGATAGTAGCTTAGAGATTCCATGTTTCTGTGATTCTAAATCTTTGGGAGGAACTCTTAATAACCAGATTTCAAAATGTTCAGAAGGAGTATATGGCTCATCTATGAAATGTTTGTCACGTGTAATTAATAATCTTTGTTCTGATAAAGCTAATTTGAAAACTTCTCCATTTTCAATAGTTTTAGGGGATAATTTGACATCATGTCCTAATTCAGAAAGAAAAGAAAACAATCCCTTGTGTACATTTTCGTCTAATAGAAATTTCATTTTATGCTGGAACCAAACTAAAACTTCTTTCTGTGAGCTGAACAGCAAATTCCAAGGCAGCTTTGATATGCTTTTTGCTCAAGGAGGGATATGCTTCAAGAATTTCTTTGACAGAAGCGCCATCTTCAAGCATCTCCAAAACTATGGAAACCATGATTCTTGTGCCTTTGAAAGTGGGTTGTCCATGACAGATTTTGCTGTCTGCAACAATATGTTCATTAATTTCGACTCTCATGAATTAAGTAATAATAAAGAATATTTAAATCTTTCTGGTTTCAAACAAACAGTATCGGAAAATTTAGACAATTACAAACTAACAAAAATATCTGAGCTTTACAATAAAATAAAAATAGGAGAGTTAAAAACTAACGAGCTAACATTCTTAGATAAAAACTTAGATAAGATTGAAATAAAAAATATAACAAAACGACCATATGTCGGCAAAATTTATGATGTTGATGTTTCAAATGATATTGTTCTTATTAGAAGAAAAAATAAGGATTCCAAAAACAATGCTGATAATGCTGCTTCTGCCACGCTAACTAGCGAGAACAGTATAAGAGATAATAGTTCTAATATTATTGATAAAAAAATTGTTAATAATTCTAGTATAGATAATATAATTGAGGAAGTTAATGACAGTAAGTTTAATGATAAATTGTTTGGTAATGAGGATTATCTTTCAGTTTGGAGCGGAAATTCAAATTCTGAAGAAGGCTTTGACCTCAAGTTTCTTGAAGTAAAATGCGGAAATGAGACTCTTGATTACAAATGGCAAAACGAAGGCATTTTTATTGCAAATTATTCATGCAACAAAACAGGTTATGAAATTTCTAAAGTTTTAACTCCTGGCAAACACACTATGGAATTTGATTTTGGTGGCGTGAAAGCTTATGCGCATAAT
>CAZOGQ010000123.1:0-3043 GCA_964579545.1 Candidatus Woesearchaeota archaeon
ACATCACGGAACTGTTTGGGATGTTCAAGCTTAAGAAGCTGGGGCTTTTAAGCCCAGAGTATTTCACGTTTATAAATTTTTGCTATTATCTATTTGTTATGGTTATAGAATACATAAGGCTCGAAAATATAAGTTGTGATAAATGTGGATATTATGATTCTGCAGATAAATTCCCAGATATATATACCCCAAAAGGTCGAAAGATTCTTAAAAAATTTGGCTGGGACCTATCAGACCCTTCAGATAAAGGCCATATCCAAGCAGCGTATGCAGGAGCAATTTGTCCAGAATGTGGAAATTTTTCTGACCTAGATTTTGACCCCAATAACAATATGCTCGAAAGAATAGTCAGAGAGCCCGAGCCGGCATTTCCTTGAACAACTATTTCACAAATAAAAAATATTAGAATAAAGATTGATTTTAATATTCACTCAAAAAAATAACCCATAGCTTCTTGTATTGTTTCAACCTCTTTTATATCTATGCCTGTTTGATTTGAAACATCAATTCTTCTTGGACGTGTTTCTGTTGTGCATATTTCAGTAACACCGAATTTCTCGCAGTGTCTTGATGTTTCGTAAACAATATCTCTTGATTGTAGCAGCGGAACAAGAAAGATTGTGGCACCAGCTTTTTTAGATGCTTCTGCTTTTTCTATTATTCCAGATACTGGTCCAATAGTCCCGTCATGATTTACTGTTCCGGTTATCATTATATCATCTCTAAGATTTTTATCTTCAATTGCAGCTATTGTGGCGAGTGTTAAGGCAGCTCCAGCACTCGGTCCGCCGATAACAGAAGCATTAGCTTCAACAGAATAAATCAAATCATAATCATCTATTTCTCTGCTAGTTATATTTTGTGCAACAAGATTTGCTATTCTTATACTATGTTGAGTATCTGACCAAAATAAGATATCATCTATATCTACGAGGGTCTTGCCATCACCTTTTCTTGCTTCGACTCTCAGGATAGTTGTAACGCCTTTACCATCTGCATTAATTGCGGGAAGTTGCATTTTTATATTTCCTGGTGAAATTTTGCCCCTATCTTTTATGCTAGTTTCTTGTGTTTCATTTATTTTATTAGATACATCTTTTAATTTTGGTCCTATATTCTCTGTAACTTTTATTAATAAGGACAAGAAAATAAAAACTAGCACAAGGAGCATCACTGCCTTTAAGACAAATCCATTTTCTCTTCTTTTTTTTCTTTTTCCAACCATTTTTAAAAATGGGCCTGCTCGGATTTGAACCGAGGACCCCTGCCTTATCAGAGCAGTGCTCTAACCAGACTGAGCTACAGGCCCGTCTTAATATTGTATACAAAACAGTTATTTAAAACTCTTTCTGTATCTCATGTCTCGCAGTAAGATTTAAAAACAAAACACAACTGTTTTTAAAATGCCAATAAAAAAATTTGAGAAAGAAGAGAAGGAAAAAATAAAGAAAAAAGCTAAAGAGAAAGCTAAAGAAGAGGGCAAAGAAGAAAAACCCAGCAAGAAAGAGATAGAGAAAAAAGCTAAACAGTTAGTAGAGAAAGCAAAAGAGCTAGAGAAAAAAATTGAAGTTAAAGAAATTGATATCAAAAAAGAAGTTGAAAAAACAATAAGAACTACAAAGGCAAGAAGAAAAGAAGATACTCTGATTCCACTTGAAGACTATGTTAAGTCTGGCATACATCTTGGTACAAAAGTTATTACACCTAATATGAGACAATATGTTTATAAGAGAAGAGCTGATGGGTTAGCAGTTCTGAATACAAATATTATTGATAAAAAATTTAGAGAAGCTTTTAAATTTTTATCTGAGTTTAAACCAGAAGATATTATTATTGCATGCAAGAGAGAAGCTGGTTGGCATGCTGTAAATTTATTTTCTGAATTGACTGGAATTAGAGCATTCACAAAAAGATATCCAGCAGGCATAATCACTAATCTTAAACTTCCAGATTTTTTTGAGCCAGAGCTTGTTATAATTTGCGATCCTTGGCTTGACAAAAACGCATTGAATGATGCTAACAAAACAAACAAAAAGGTTCTTGCATTATGTGATACAAATAACTTCGTCAAGGGAATGGATGTTATTATCCCGTGTAATAATAAAAGCAACAAAAGCCTCGGCCTTGTCTTACATCTTCTTGCAAAACACTATCTAAAGGCACAAGGCTTAAAGAAAAAAGTGCCGGGTATTGAAGAATTTGGTGGGGAGAAAGTTTGAGTGAAGAAAGGGTTCTACTTCTTAGCTTTTTTCCAGATATCTTCGAAAAATTTCTTATAAGTTTCTGCATTTTGTTTTGAGTGTATTACAAAAGCAGTAGGCACATCTTTCCAAAGTAGTGTTACTACATTGTTTCCAGAAATAATTATCCCTGTTGGAATAGATTGTTTAACATATCTAAATTCTATATTGCGATTACTACCATATTCTTTTTTTAAAAATTCTCTCTGTTTTTCTAGGCCGATAAGTCTCATTTTTATCCCTAGTTTTTTCTCTTCATATCATATTGCTTAAAGAACAAATTAGCTTTTTCACTTTTGTATTCTTCTCCTAATGTAAAACTAATAAAATCCTCTACTGATTTTTTATGATATTCTAACATTTCATCATACAATGTTTTTATTCCACTAAAAGTTTCATAAACTGTTGCATATTGTCTTTCTCGAACTTTTTGTTTAGAAACCAGTGAAGGGAATATTTTCTTTATTTCTGATTTTTCTTTTTTGATTTTTCTTTCTATAATAATTTTTGCAAAAAAACAAAATCCCCCCAGTAACCAAAACATTTAAATATTCCCTATTTGTGAGTTTTATATTAAAATGTTAACTAGAATGAGTGCCTTAGTAAAAGTCGTTGGACTTAAGGTATGATGTATAAGGCAGTCATCTGGTTTAGTATTCTTTTAAGTTATAGGCTATTTTAGTTATTTTATGCTGTTTAGCCAATAGGGGGATAAACTTAGAAAGGCTTTGTATTTAAATCCAGTTTATCCTGCTGGCGGCTGCGGCTATCCAGCTTGCACTTAGACATGCAAGTTTTTTTCT
>CAZOGQ010000124.1:0-3038 GCA_964579545.1 Candidatus Woesearchaeota archaeon
GTTTCATCTTTTATTTTTTCCAATTCCTTGCCTACCATTATTTCTCCTTTTATCCCTACCTCTTTTGCAACACTTTTAGCTGTTAGAGCAGAGTCTCCTGTTATCATTTTAACTTTTATACCTGCTCTCTGGCAGAGTTTTACAGCGTCTTTTATTTCTTTTCTTGGCGGATCTAGCATCCCTATGAATCCAGTAAAAATAAGACCCTTTTCTTCTTCTCTTTTTTTCTCACCTTTTTTTAAATAACGAAAAGCAAAAGCTAAAACACGAAGACCTTTTTCTTCTATTTTTTCTGAGATTCGCAATAGCTCTTTCCTTCTTTTTTCTGAAATTTTTTCTTGCCTGCCTTTTACAAATTCATAACTTGAACGTTCGACAATAACCTGAGAAACCCCCTTACTATAAATTATATCCCTTCTCTCGGCTTTTCTTATTTTAGACATCATTTTCCTTTGAGAACTAAAACTTATTTCTCTTATCTTCGGTTCCTTCTCACTTAATGTTTTTTTATTTATGTTTAGGTCAAGAGCAGCTTGAACAAGTGCAGATTCTGTTGGATCTCCAATAATTTCATACTTCTTTTTTGTTTTTTCAAATCTTGCGTTGTTGCAGAGAATACTTGTTTTGATTAACTGCATAAATCCCCTAATTTTTTCAAAATCAATTTTTTTCTTACCCCGTAGAATTATATCACCTTGTTTTTCAAAAATTATGTTGTTACAGAAAATTTCTCTTACAGACATTTTTTCTTCTGTTATCGTTCCTGTTTTGTCTGAACAAATCACAGATACAGAACCAAGAGTTTCTGCTGCAGGTAATCGCCGAATTATTGTATTGTTTTTTGAAAGTTTTTTTGTTGCAAACGCTAGAGTTATCGTTATTATTGCTGGCAACCCTTCTGGAATAACAGAAACAGCAAGAGCAATTCCTATTAATATCATACTAAATGGTTTTTGTCCAGAAATTATGCCGAAGATTATTATTAATATAGTTAAGCCAAGAACAATTATACAAACTTTTTTTGCAAACTTATCGAGTTTTTTTTGCATTGGTGTTTTTTCATGCTCCAGAGTCTGGAGAGTTTCTGCAATCTTGCCGAATTCTGTTTGCATTGATGTAGCAGTTACAATTGCCTTGGCGCTTCCTCTAACAACAACTGTTCCTGTATATAACATGTTTTTTCTTTCTTGCAGGATTGCCTTTTTATTCAAAATTCTGCTTATTTTATCTACTGGAAGACTCTCTCCAGTAAGTATTGCTTCATTTGTCTGAAGATTTTCACATCTTAAGATTCTGCAGTCTGCAATTATTTTATCTCCTTCACTCAAAACTAAAATATCTCCAAGAACAACTTGCGTAGAAGGAATTTCTCTTAACTTATCTTCTCTAATAACTCTTGCTCTTGGAACCATTATTTTTTTCAGCTCAAGAATAGACTTTTCAGCTCGATATTGCTGAGAAAAACCAATCCCTGCATTTAAGACAACAATAGCAAGTATAACTCCTGCATCTAAAAAATGTTCAATAACTAGAGAAAATACTGCAGCAACAAGAAGAATATAAATAAGAAATGAATTAAACTGGCTGAACAGAATTTTTAATGGTCTGAGCTTATGTATTTCTTTTATTGTATTTTTGCCATATCTACTTAAACGTATTGTAGCTTCTTTTTCGCTCAAGCCTTGCAATCCAGTTTTGAACTCTAGCAAAACATCCTCTTTTTTCTTATACCAAGCCATAAATTTAAGAGAAAAAACATGTATATAAAAGTTTTTAAACCCTCTTAGCTATCCAAGATTAGACAAGTTAGATAGCTAACTTACGGAGAATCATGCTGTAAAAGGCAAAGTTTTCGTGTTAATGGAAACTGATTCTTTGAGGAAGGTCCAGACACTGCGAAGTTTTGCTTTGTCCTGAATAGGAGTTATCGCTGCGAGGCGACTGTCGTAAGGTAGAGCTCTGTCACAGAAACGACACAGCCTCTGTTGAGCAATGAATTATGCGAGGAGCTGAGAAACAGAGAATTTGATGAAACGGGCAACTTGACTGGTGCAAGTCTTAGAGACGCATAGTAGCATGTTAGCACAGTTTTTTCCTCAATAAAGAGGAAAACTGACAAAATCTGGCCTATTTCTAACTTGTCTGTTTTATTTTTCTAATCTTAAAACAAACTTTTTATAAAATAATAAATAGAATAAAGACTGAATGAAAAAGGAATATAACCTAAATAACCAAGAATTGGCATCTCAAATATTTTGAAAAAATTAAAAAAAGGAATTGTGTAAACCCATTTAGCTATAGCAAAATAATTCCAGAACTCCCAGAAAAAACCCATTATTAATATAGAAAAGGCAAGCAAGCCAAAAATTTTAAAATTCTTTCTTTTGAGTTGGTTAATTAAACTTGGCTGCTCTTTCATATAATTTATTGGGTCAAGTATGAAAAATAACGAGAACCATATTAATGGAAAAAAGTATTTTGGAATGGTAAGAGGCAGGATTAAACAGATTATTCCCAATAAAATTATTAGATATAAAACAATAGACTTGATTTTCCTTTTTCTATAACTTTCTTTAAACTTAAATATAGATTTTATTAAATCAAAAGTTTCGAAAAATGTTGGTATTACTATCGAAAAAGATAGAAAAGCATATAATTGATAGTAAATTCCTAAATTTTCTGTTCCAATATAATGCCAGTTTTTTAAAGCTAAATTAAAAAACTCAAACATCCACCAAATTATTGGTGAAATTATAAACATGCCTAAAAGTTTGTCTAGACCATGCGAAATCAAGGATTTTCTTTTTATTTTATAGACTAAGCTATCTACAAATAAGATGTATCCAAGCCAGATCATTGGAAAATAAAATAATATAAATGGATAAATTTTTAATATAATGCTAACGCTAAAGAAAACAATTAAAACTAGACCAAACCAACCCCATACTTTTAACATACTTTTTTAATGTTTTTTTGTTATATAAAGTCTTACAAAAAATAAACCACAAACATTTAAAAAATATCTTCTTCTTTGTTTT
>CAZOGQ010000125.1:0-3024 GCA_964579545.1 Candidatus Woesearchaeota archaeon
AGCATCAGCTAATGATGAGTTCAGATTTCGGAATACTAATGGAGAGGATGTTATGATAATTGACACGACAAATGGAAATATGTATCTTGACGGAACTTTATTTGAAAATCAAGAAACCTTAACACCTTCAGAAGCAAGCGATGATCTTGTTTTTTTAAATGAGAATAATGATGTTAGTATTTATATTAATGAATCTGGTTGTCTTTTCCTAAAAGGCACATTAAATGAAAATACAGAGCCATAAAAATAAAAATGTCAAAAGTATCAGAACAATATAACAAAAACTTAAAACCGGCTTTGGTGAAATCCTATAATCACCAAAGAAATAATTAACTTTCTATCTATATTATAAGCTATCATCCTTAATAATACTTCTTTCTTCTGTGTTTCAAATGATTTGCTTAAAACAACACTTCCATATTTTCTTTTAATAACTGAAAACACTGTTTCAACTTTGCTTCTTTGATGATAAATTTTTTCATTGAATTTTAATGGAACTCCTGCTTTTTCATAGGTTCTTCCACTTATTTTCCGGTAAGGAATATGAGGATATGATTTCATTGCTCTTAGAACAAAATATCTGTTTGATTTTGAATCATATCCCTTATCTGCAACAACATAATTACAATTAATATTCTTCATCACAGGTTCAAAATCAATATTATCATTTCTAGGACCAAGCCTTATTTTTTGCGACAAAATATATTGCGAATCTGTGCAAATAGCAATGCTTACTTTGAGATATCTTCGGTGTTTTCTTTTATCCTGTCTGTTCCAAGCATTTGCGTAATAATAACTCATATGAGTTGTATCAAAACCTGAAGAATCAATTGCAGAAATTTTGACTCTCTTTTTGCACAACAAATCATCCAATATTGTTGCTTTAATTCTCTTATTAAATTTCACAAGAGTTGAGTGGTCTGGAACACTTTTTAGATTTAATAGAGCTCTCGCTAAACCGCTAAATCGAAAGAATTTAACAATTCCTCTATAAGTCATTCTCATTTTCTGGCGAAAAATCAAAATAATCATCTTCTGATGATTGTCATAAATCTTGTTAGAAAACTTAGAACTAAACTTTGGAATTTTATTTATCAACTTTCTAGCTGAAACCAGAAAGGTTTTAAGGGTTGATTCCTTTTTCATATTGGCTTACCTCTTTTTTAATTAGAAGTAGTAAGCCAACTTATTTTATAATGGTTTCACCAAAGCCTTAAAACCAAAAACTTATAAAGTAAAAATGCATAATCATAATAAAGATAGTAAAATTAAAGAGGTGAAAATGAAAAATATTAAGATATGGTTAATTGTTGTTTTTATCAGTATTTTAATATCTGCTTTTATGTTTCTGGTTAGTGCAGAAGATATTATAATTAAATCTGGGAGTTTATTTCAGCCAGTTTATTCAAGTGATGATAATCTTGTTCTTAACATGCCATTTAGTGAGGGAACAGGCACAACAACATATGATAAATCACCTTATGGAAATGATGGCACAATAACAGGAGCAACATGGACAACTGGCAAATATGGAAATGCTTTAAGTTTTGATGGTATAAATGATTATGTAGGTAGTGGAACAAATATAGGGGCTATGAGTTTTCAAAGGACAGACCCCTTTTCAGTTAGTCTTTGGGTTAAAGCAGGCTTATATACATCAAATGCAGGAATAGTCCAGCATCAAGATGGAACTAATTTTGATGGTTGGTATTTAGGGACGAACTCTGCTGGTATGCCTTCAATGACTTTAGCAACTTCGGGAACTGATAAATATTCTGTAAATCCGACATCAGCTGCGCTTCCTATAGGCGAATGGATGCATGTTGTTTATACTTATGATGGCTCGAGTGATGGTTCGGGTTTTAAGTTATATGAAGATGGAAACGCAATAAGCCTTTCAGTAATAGATAATGATTGTGGGGCAACCATAGCTTATAGCTCTGCTGCTCTGGAAATTGGAAGAAGGAAATTCAGCTCTATTGAATTCAACGGCACAATAGATGAAGTAAGAATCTACAATCGTGCCGTATCAGAAGATGAAATTCGTATTCAGTACTTGCAAGGCTTGCAAAGTCATGGGTATATCACAACAGATAAATTTAGGATTATTAATACAAGTGTTAGGAGTATATTTGAAGTGAATAATAGTGGAATGGTTTTAACAAATGGAAGAGTTGGCATTGGAACAGCAAGTCCACAAGAGCATTTGCATGTATATGGAAGCGGGACACAACGACTAGAAGTAGAATCTTCAGATACTAGTGTTGTATGAAAACTAACGAGCCTGGGTGGTTCATATGGCATATATGTTCCACTCGCTACTGATAGACTGCTTTTTTATGATTATACTGACAGCCAAAATAGGATGGTTCTTGATGGAGATGGCAACTTCGGCATCGGGGTTTCTTTGCCATCTGTCAAACTTGAGGTAAACGGCTCAATCTATCCTCATGAAAATGCAGCTTTTGATTTAGGCTCATCAAGTAAGGCCTGGGATGATGTTTACGCTATAACTTATAATGATTTAACTCATGCTTGGGATTCAAGTAAGTTCGGAAGTGCTTTAGTTTCTATAGGAAATTTAAAAACAACTAACGGACAAATAGACCATATAAGTTACCCAAAATTTACAAGAGCAAAACATTATGTTGTTCCTGTTGAAGTAGAAGAGTGTGAAGATAATGAAGGGAAAATGTCAGTATGTAAAAATATTACAATCCAAAAGGCAGTTGAAGTAAATGAAGATTTATCTGAAGCAGAGCAAAAACAATATGTAGCTGAGCAATTAGATGTTTCAATTTCCGAAGTTGATGGCACGCCAATAGTTTATACAAGAAAAGTTGGAGAGAGTTTAACAATGGCTTTAGAAGCTATTAAAGAGTTAAACGAAAAGATAGACGAACTTGAATCAAGAATTGCTACTCTTGAGAAAAGTTAATAAAATGAAAATAATGAAATTTAAAAACAAGGAAAATGAATCGAATACACTTAAAAATTGAAAATAGCAACGCAAGGGGATTTAAA
>CAZOGQ010000126.1:0-2997 GCA_964579545.1 Candidatus Woesearchaeota archaeon
ACTATCCCGTGGTTATTAATATACAACTTTATTTTTGTATTGCCAATGATAATTATAACTTTTCTTGTTTATGCTGGTATTGCAAAAGTTGAGGATGTTTCTGGATGGAAAGACAGAAATATAAGGAATTTACATTTAGTAGCGGGGGCTATCATGCTCGGTCTTGGCATTGCAATGATTTTGGGTTTAGTATAATTCCAGATTTAGATACTTTTATAAATCTAAATTTTCTTCTCAAAGAATGAAACGCTCAAGTAGAAGATGGAAGAAAAAACGCCAGATGAGGTGGAAATGGCAGCGTAAAAGACTTAGAAGAACCAAGAATAAACGTAAGGTGAGAAAAGCAAGGTCTAAGTAATTATATTTCTAATTGTTTAATAATTAATAATCTTTAGAAATTTCTTTATATCTCATTTAATATGCATACGGGGCAGTGTATTTAAGATGTAAGAGAATTAAAATTGTTTTTAATGGAACGGATATTATCAATCAAAAAACATTTAGTATATTGAATGCACAACAATGAAGGATTTTAAAGGCAGGACGATTTATAATCTATAATATAATTTTGAAATAGGCGAATTTAGAAGAAAAGAGATAGGAGATTATAATCCAGAATAATAACAATAAAACTTTCTAATTTGTAGAATCCAGAAATTATTTTACCCTTTAGCTTATAATTTAAGACAAAAAAATAAATGTGTCTTTCATTTATTTCACACAAATCTCAAATCTAGATGTAATATAGCCATAAGTTGGTTTTGAGTAGCCAAGTTTTTTGCCTGTGCAGTTTCCTTGTTGTATTGTTACTATTGTTTCATTCTGCCCAGATGTTTCATAAAAAGACAAGAAGCTATAAGAAGTATATTGTGTGCCCTGGATATTCCAGCTTTTTTCTAGTAGTTTTATTAGTGTTTCATTTAACTCCTGGCAAGCTGTTTTATTGTTTTGACAGAATCTATTATTATAACAAGCTTTTGTAAGATCGTCTATGTTTTGAAAATTGCCTGAAATCTTACAGTCAGTTGTATGTTTCATTAAACTTTCTATAAAGTTTTCAGCTTGCTTGCTTTCGTAAGTTATTGGTGTTTTTTTAACACTTAAAGAGAGAAATACTAAGAAAATTACGGCAACAATTATTATAATTAATACAAAGCCAATTATTTCTTCTTGAGCTTTCTTTTCCCCTTTTATTTTATTTATTTTCATCATTTTTTATTTTTTACATTATTCTTTTGTTTTTTTCATGCCAATTATAATCTTGGCCAGCTCGCATTTATCATATATGCCTGTTTCAGCTTGTTCTTTCCTGCACAGGCTAATGAAACTAGATATTTTTGTTATATTCTTATCAGTTTCATACAACCTGAATAAGTTGCAGTTAGGATAATTTTGTTTTGTGCAGATTGTGACAGGTGAATCTGGTAAGATTTTCCTTATTTCTATGCTTCCAACTTGCCAGAATTTTTCTTTTTCATATTTTTCAGGAGAAAAGGTAATTAATTTATCTGCATCAATACACAAACTTCCACATGAAAATTCAGGAACAGTATCTACTGAAGCTGCTATTTCGATTGCTTTTTCCATGTTTATTTTTTCAGCTTCTTGTGCTATCTGTTTATACTTAATAGATAAGAAGAATAAACCAGCAAGTATAAAAAATAAAAAAACAGCCACTAACATAAATGCCATCTGATTTATCTTTAGCTGTGCTTTTTTGTTTAACATTCTAAAAAATTTCACATACTGCAGCATCATTTTTTATTTCAATTTTTTTTGCAAATTCCTTTATTATAAAAAGATCGTCTGGGGTTGCATTTTTAGCCATGCCAGATAATGCATATAGGTCAAGAGCAATATTTGGATTGCATTTTTCTCTTGAGAAATCAGATTTTTTTGCATATAAGAGAGCAAGTTGGCTTGTCCTTAACATTAATCTTCTAACATTACAATTATAAATTTCTTTATCTGATATAATTGCACTATAGAGCAAAGAATCAACATAATATACTTGTTCTCCTTCTTTAAGAACATAACCAGACTCAAAATCATGTTCACACCCTTGTTGAAAGCAAGTACCATAAACAGAAATATTGCAGCCAGCCTGAGAATTAAAACAAACCCTTATATCTTGAGAAGAGCAATTATCAATTTTAATGTTTTTTATTCCTGACCCTTTTATATCTTGTTCTATTGTTGTTGGTGGCTGAACAAAGCAGTATTGTCTTGTCGTGAGTAACATTAAATCTGCAATTTTAAAAGGCATTTTAAATGGTTTTGGGAAAATATACAGGGTTTTTCCTTGCTCTATTTTTTGTGAGAAAATATACTTGCTTTTCAAAGGAATTTCAGCACCTTTTTCTTGCCATTTTCCAAAACTCTTTACAGACATAGAGATATGCTGCGTGCCGAATGTTCCTAGGTCAGAACATTTATTATAAAGACGAGTTTCGCTTGAAAAAGATATTATAGTTGTTTTACTTTCTTCTATTGTTGTTCCAAAAGGCTCAAGAAGAACAGAAATTTCAGCTCCTAGCACAGTTGCTTGCCCATGGCTTCCTGTTCTAATAATTTTTACTGCGAAGTAAATCATAAGAAAAAAAACCATTGCACCAACAATAACTGCAAAAATCCATGAGAACTGTAGTTCAAGGCCTTTTTTATTTTGCATATTATTATCCTACTTTTTATTATTTATCGTAAAGGACGCAAGTAATTTACCAAAATAGCGCCTTTACTAGATAGAAAAAGACATTAATTTTTACCTATTTTATGTCTTTTTCTATATTATCTTAAATCTTTATTGATATCTATTTAATTGTTTCTTATTAATTTTATCTTAAATCTTTATTAACATTGGTGTATTGTAATTATTAAGCTCTCTCCTTTGTTGTCAAGTTGTTTTATCTTCTATCTTTTTAAGATTTTTAAATCCTTTTAAATTTTTCAATCTTTTTAATACAAGTACTTTTTTAATTAAAATAATTAAAACAATTA
>CAZOGQ010000127.1:0-2974 GCA_964579545.1 Candidatus Woesearchaeota archaeon
AAAAAATTTATAAAAATTATTAGCTTTTCCTAAACAATCTAGAAAAAAACCTTCTTTTTTCTGGCTCTTTCCCGAGAATTTTATAAGCTATTTCTATATAACTCTTTGCAGCCTTACTTTTAGGATATGTATGTACAACAGCCTCTTTCATAATAAGAGACTTTTGAACTGCTAAATCTTCTGGCACAATACCTATTATTGGGGCTTCAATCATGTCCCTTACACTTCCTGTTGACATTTCCAGCCTATTATTTTTTACTCTTGCTATTATAACTCCATTTACCTGTTTATTTAATGATTCGGCAACCTTAACTGTTTTTAATGCATCTGTCACTGCTAAGATATCTGGATTTGTCACAACTATCACTTCATCTGCAATATCTAACAATGCAAGAGCTTCTTTTCCAAGACCTGCAGCAGAATCACATATCACGATATCTGAAACTTTTTTTAGTTCTTTTGCAACACCACTAAAACTTTCATGTTTTATTTTATTAAAATCTTTAATAGAAAGTGATGCTGGTAATATTTTAGTTCCAGATTCATGCTCATAAATGGCCTCAGCAACTTTTGCTTTGCCGAGTAGAACGTGATTCAATGTTACAGGAACTATTGGTGCACCAAAATGCAAACTAATATTGGGAGTTGTTAAATTTCCATCAACAACTAAGACATCTTCTTTAAGAGAATTTAAAGCTGCTCCGATATTTATTGCACTAGTTGTTTTTCCAACACCACCTTTTCCTGAAGTTATAACAATTAATCTTCCCATTAACTTAAAGATTGTTTAATATAGCTTATAAAGTTTTCTAAAATTTTCCCATATTCCTTAAGGTTTTCTATATTCAGCTCAATTTTCTGCCCTTTGTACATCACATCTAAAGTAGCATTTTTTCTGAACTCGTGCTCGCAGATTTTATCAAGCTGCTCTATTTTCCTGAACATCTCATACATTTCTATAACCTGTATCACAACCTCCTCTTTTTTAAAAACCTGTTTTAGCTTTTCTATTTTTTTTAAAGGAGCTTCTGGGATACTTGAAATAAGCTTTTTCTTTTTTGATTTTATAAGAAGAGCATCAAAAGATTGTTCTATCATAACTCTCCATCTTAAAATAAGATTTATGATTACATCGCATGTTTTTGTGTATTTTAAACTCACATGCAAAAGATGATCAGCACTTATTTTTTCTTTTATTATCCTTTCTAACATTTTTAACGTAAAAATACTAAATTAACTAGCATATTTATATCTTGCTATCCCCTTCTAATAACATTGTTTGTTTTTCTAAGTATATCTTTTGCAATAATAAGGAATTGTTTTATCTTATCTATATCTATTGTATCTGTATTTAAGTTATCTGACATAATAACTACCTTATCTTTTTTTATAAACTCAAATGGGCTTGCTTTGTGTTTTTCTACAAGTAAAGAAATATCTCTTATCACTCTGATTTGATTAGGGGTTATGCTGAATCTAAAGGCACATTTCTCACTAAAAGTTCTAAAATTATCTCTAGAATCTTTATACAAAATGATTCTTTTGTAAGCATATTCATATTGCAGTATTGCATTTATTGTATTTAGCAGAGAAATATATATTCCTTCTAGTATCTTGAAAAGGAGTCTTTTTTCCTTTATCAATGGAAATGTCACATAAGCCATATGATCTGCTATTTGTAATTCCCTTTCTGCTTTATCTAAAGAGCCAATAAAATTTTCTGCTTTTGCCATAATGTATAAAGGTGTTAGAAATTAATAAAATTATCTATTTTGAAATGATAAGATACTGATTTAAAAAATCATGTTTTTGTGAAAATTCTTTACAATTTCCATGTTTAAATAATCTATAAATATCTCTTAAACCCACTTTAGTTAAACAATCTCTCCAAAATCTAAGTCCAGATTTACCATCTTTTATACCCATTATATTTTTTATACCTCTCTCATTTTGTTTGCCTGCAGCATAACATAATGGAAATCCAACAGCAGTAAATGATAAAATAATCCCACTAGACCCTACAGCCAATAATACTCCAGTTAATTCTGCAACACTCGTTATTGATTCTAAACCTGGCATATAACTAATAAGAAAAAGAAATATATAAATATTGTTGTTTCTCAAGCAGCTTGCACTGCTTGTTCTAAAGGAGTTATAATAATTTTGCTAGACGTATGTAGCGTATCTGCAAAATATCTCGGCTCTTCAATGACAATACAGACACTATGACTCCATCCTTCACCCTATTCAACTTTCCGAGGGAAATCTCTCATATGTAAGGTAACACCTTCATATCTTCTTTCTCTGTCTTCCCCACCCTGAGTAAATTGAAAAACAAGATTAGCTCTACCAGAATAATCAAATAATTGGGCTGCTGGAGTTTTAAAAACAGAGGAAATAACATCATATCCTCTAACTTCTTTTGGAAAATCTGGCCAGATTTCGGGATTTACATTTGGTCCATAATGAAAATTAGTCAGTTTTAATACAATCTTATTAGTTTCTTCTTTTTCCTCATCTTTCTTTCTTCCCTTATTTAAAAACAATTTTAACAAATTTTTCATATTTATTATGACCCTTTAATGTTTTTAAAGATTATTATACTGAAAGTTTCATTATTGCAGCAGCAAGGTCATTTTCTTCTTCTAATGCTTTTTCAGCCTCCTCTCTCTTGCAGCCAGTTTTTTCAATTATCATATCAATATCCTTTTCTTTTTGTTCTTCTTTATTTTCTTCACTTATTTCCTTTACCTCTTCTCTTTCACTTCCTGTAATTTGCCAACTTTCATTTCCCTGCATCAATATTTTAACAACACTTGGCTCATCGATTATAATGTTCTTATCTTTACATTCAATAATCACTCTGTCAGCATCTATTTCTTCTTGTTTAATGCCAAGCTTTTTCATCATGCCCCGCATTTTTCCTTGAGACATAGGAAACATTTTAATAAAATCAGCCGGTTATTGGCCAAAG
>CAZOGQ010000128.1:0-2965 GCA_964579545.1 Candidatus Woesearchaeota archaeon
AATAATAAGATCGATATCAGAATGTTTTAAGTAATCAGATCCAATTCTTGAACCGAAAAATAAAACCTTATCTATAGAAATATCTTTTCTGAGTTTTTCTATGAATTGCTTTATTATTTTAATTGCTTTTCTGTCCATTTTAATATCTTCTCAGCATGAGCTATTTTTTCTTTTGCTTTTTGCTCTGTATACATTTCAAAAGGAGCTCCGTTTGCTGCATCAGGATATCTTGCAACAGTATATTCTGGATTTAGTTCTTTTAGAGAATCTATTAAATCTTCTGGTAAATTAAGAGTTCTCCCAAGAGAAATAAGATTATGTGTTGGGGCAATTGCTCTTTTCTTTTGTAAAAATAATGCTCTCAATGATTTTTTTTGCAGATTGATTTGATTGAAAACAAGCCCACTCAAAGTTTTGAGATTTAAGACTATTTTGAGCAGCTTCTAAATCTTTTTTAGCTTGCTTCCACTAATTCTCAGTTTCTTCCCTCACAGAATATCTAAAATTATATTGTATTTAAACTTTCTTATTCTATGTTTTTGCTCTCGACTCAAATTACTTTAAATTCGAAAAATCGAACATATGTTCTTTTTGTCTTACTATAAAAGTGTACATATATACATAAAATAATATATATGTTCGAAAATAGAAAAGTATTTAAACTAAAAAATACATAAAATATTATGTTAGCAGAGCTTGTGAACAGCAAAGCAAAGGCCAAAATCCTGAATTTTTTAGCCTTGAATCAGAGTAAATCTTTTACTCCAAGTGAGATATCTAGATTTTGTAATCTCTCAAAATCTAGAGCAAGTGAACTGCTGCGAGAATTTGAAAAAAAACAGGCTGTTTCAAAAAAGAACATTGGTAAAAGTATTGTCTACACCCTCTTGCAGAATAATAAAATTAAAATTTTAATTGAGTTATTTAAAAAAGATTCTCTGTCAACAGATGAAATTATAAATGAGTTTATAGGAAAATACAAAAAACAGTTTAGTTCTTCTCTTGTCTCTGCCATATTGTTTGGGAGTTATGCCCGAGGAACTGCAAGAGAAGATTCTGATATTAATCTACTTATTATTGTAGATGAAAAAGAAAAACAAATTAAACAGAATTTTATTAATAACCTAACAACAGAATTCTTGGTTAAATATAAAAAAAGATTTTCTCCTATTTTAATATCACAAGAAGAAATTGAAAAAAAAGCTTATTGGCCGAATCCTATTTTCTACGGCATTCTTCTTTCTTATACAATTTTATATGATAAACAAAAATTTTTTGAAAAAATTCTTGAAATTGTTAAAATGCAGATTAAAGATAAAAAACCAATTTATGTTGAAGGAGGTAAAAAATGGGAGTTAGCAAAGATGATTTGAATCTTGCAAGAGCTTTTGCGGAAAAAGCAAAGCAGGATATTAGCTCTGCAAGAATACTCTTAAAGAATGAGAACTTTGCAAATTCTATTTATCACTCACAGCAAGCAAGTGAGAAAATTATCAAGGTCTTATTAGTATTACAAGATATTTATGTTAATGGGCATATCCTCTCACCTATTCTAGTTAATATAAAAAAGAAAATCAATATTGAAAACATAGATGAAGTTATTAAAAACTTGAAAGAAACAGAAGAATATTGGCTGAAGTCAAAACACCCTGAAATATCACAAATAGAAGTATCTAATCCCTTAAATGTCTACAAAAAAGATGATGCTGAAAATGCAATAAAAAAAGCAGAATTTATTTTAAGCTCTATAAAGAAATTTCTGGAAAATAAATATTATGCAGCTGTTGCTGACTGGAAAATATGAAAATGAATGAAGAAATAGAAAAGACAATTAAAAAAGGAGAAAGTGAAAAAATGGAATTTAAAAAAACTTTTGATAAAGAAATCATAGAAACAGTAGTTGCATTTGCAAATGCTAAAGGAGGAATGATTCTATTAGGTGTTAATGATAAAAGGGAAGTCAAAGGCTTATCAATTGGAAGAGAAACTTTGAAAAACTGGATAAATAAAATTTCTCAAGTAACAGAACCAACATTAATTCCTGAAATAGAAAACTATAAGATAAAAGAAAAAAATGTAATCTGTATAACAATAAAAGAATCCCCCATAAAACCAATAGCTTCCAGAGGAATTTGTTATTTAAGGGTAAAAAATAGTAACAGAAAATTAAATGCTAAAGAAATTGCTGAGCTCCATTTACAAACAATTGGTTCAAGTTGGGACAGTTACTTGGCAAGGGAAGCTAAATTAAATGATATTGACATCAAAAAAGTTAGGGAATATACAAAATTAGCAAACCAAACCAGAAGAAGAAAAATCAGAGAAAAGCCTTTACAGGTTTTAAAGAAATTAGAATTAATAAAAAGCAATAAACCAAGCTGGGCATCAATCCTGCTTTTTGGTAAAGAACCGCAAAGATTTGTTTTGCAGGCTAAAGTTCATTGTGGCAGATTTAAGATATCAAAAACTGAAATTCTTGATGATAAAATGGCAGAAGGCAATTTAATAAATCAAGTAGACGAAGTTATGGATTTTATCAAAAAACATATTAGTGTCAGATTTGTTATCGCTGGAAAACCAAGAAGAGAAGAAATATGGGAATATCCTTTAGAAGCAATTAGAGAGGGGATTATCAATGCAATTGTGCACAGAGACTATACCGAACTAGGAGAAATCCAAGTCGAAGTTTATGATGACAGAATTGATATTTGGAATCTTGGAAAATTGCCTTTAGGAATTAGTTTGGATGATTTATACAAGAAAGACCATAAATCAATTCCAAGAAATAAACTAATTACTCAAATATTTTATGATATTGGCTTTATTGAGAAATATGGAAGTGGAACAATAAGAATGTTGGAACTCTGTAAAGAAGCTGGAATTTTCTTAGAATTTAAAGAGGTTTTTGGCGGCTTTTCTGTTCTTTTCAGAAAAGATGTTTATACAGAAAAATATTTGGAAAGTT
>CAZOGQ010000129.1:0-2951 GCA_964579545.1 Candidatus Woesearchaeota archaeon
TCTGAAATAGCCCTAATACGCAATTCTACTGTTTTTTTATCAGTATCTCTGGTTGCATCTATAATTATCCCTTCATCTTGCAAACTTAGAGTTGTTTCAATTTTAGGAGTAGTTTCAGAAGGAGTGGGTTTATGCAAATATAAAAAATAAAAAACAGGAAGGATGACTAAAATTGTTATAATAAAAATTATCAGGAAAATAATTTTTTTACTCATCATCCAATACCTCCATTGTCATGGTCTCTATATAACTGGAATGGCCATCAAATCTCCAAACTTCACAATCTTCTGATTCACCATTTTTATCCATACATTTTATATCTATTTTTCTTAATGTGTTATCCCATCCACCAGAATAAATATAATCTCCATCTATAGCAATAGCTTTAATTCTATTTGAATGACCTTCAAATTTCCAAATTTCTTCTACAGAAGTTTTATTGATTTTTATTAATGTATTTTGACCCACGCCTGCATAGATGAAATTTTCATCCATAGCCATTGAATGAACAGATTGTCCTCTAAATACTTCTGAAAATCCCCAAACACCTTTTCCTGTTTGCTTGTTAATTTTTCTTATTGTTCCATCAGATGAACCTGAATAAACATAATCTTCATCTAATAGAATAGAGTTAATTGGATGACTATGCTCTTTAAACCTCCATAGTTCTCTAACTGTGCTCTTATCTAATTTTACTAAATCAGAATATTCTGATCCAGAATATAAATATTCTTCGTCTATTGCTATAGACCGGCTAGTTTGCGAATCTTCTAAATTCCAGATTTCTTCACCTGTTAATTTATCAATTGCTATTAACTTACCACCTTTTACAAGATTATCTTCACTAATCTGAATACCAGCATAAATGTTATTTTGGTCAATTGCTATACTCTGAGGCCAGCCAGATAAACTAATCTTGTCTATTTCTTTTCCGGAAACTTTATCAATTTTTCTTATTGTTCCGTCTGTGCCTGCCGAATAAATATAATCCCCTTCCGAGATAACAATCCAGGGACTATAATACTGGTATGAACTTTGAGCTTCAAATTTCCAAACTTCTTTCCCTGTTGATTTATCTATCTTTCTTAATGTTCCATCTTGAGAGCCAGAATATATTGATTCTTTTTCAGTAAGAAAATATTTGTAAGCAAAAAATCCTCCAACTATAATTAAAATTAAGAAAATCGCTATAATAATTATCGTTGTAATCGAACCTCTTTTTGATAAAGCCATTATAAAAACAATAAATTGTTTATATTTAAAAAACTTTCTAAAAAGAAAAACTTATAAACTATCTTCAATATATTAGATTATACTAAATAATCAAATCCCCGTTCAGTAGGTTAAATCTCGGTTCGGGCGTCCTACCTTTTTGGCATATCCATGAGACTACTTTTCATATACCATGTTTATACCAGTGGTATAAAAATACTCTAAGAGTATTGAGAATATTCTATTGCAACAACCATTTCCATAATGGAATAAATTTAATTTTTCTTTTAACTCCAAACCAAGATATGTCTTGTTCTCCTTCATAATCTTCTGTAATAACTAACAGATTTTTACATTTCAGCTCTTTACTTGCTTTTATCAGCGCTCTTACTTCTCTTTCTTTTGTTTTGAGATCAGAAATATCATAACAAACTTGGATAAGTTGTTTAATTTTTGTTCCATGCTTAACAACAAAATCAACTTCATAACCATTAGAATTCCAATAAAAAAGATCTTCATTATAATCAAGGCATTTTTTTAAATTAATGGCAACCACATTTTCATACAATCTTCCAGAATCTTTTGAGAATTTTGTTGAGAATAGATTTATAAATGAATTATCTATAAAGTAGATTTTTCTTGGATACTGAAGTTGGTCTTTTATTTTATATGAAAAAATAGGCACACTTAAAATAAAATAAGAGTTTTCAATATAACCCAGATACTGTTGTAGGGTGGTTTTTCCTATGGTATAATTTAATGATTTAAGTGTGTTATATAACTTAGTTATGGAGTAATGGGTAGAATTAAGCAAAAGTCTTAATAAAGCTTTTAAAGATTCTTCATTTCTAATTTTGTTCCTCTCTACAATATCTCTTCTTACAACGGTCTGATAATAAAAATTAGCTATTTCTTGTTTTTTATACTGCTCAGAAAGGACAATTTCTGGCAAACCGCCATAAAATAAATATTCTTCTAAAGCTCTTAATATTTTTGATTTTTCATTATCAGAATAAGAAAGTGTTTTAATATCAAAAGATATCTTTTTAAAACAAAGAAATTCCTTAAATGAGAGGGGAAACACCTTAACTTCTAAAAATCTCCCTCTTAATTCTGTTGGGATTTCTCTGCTAGACATTTTTGAGCTAGAGCCAGAAACGAAAATAAAGATGTTCTCAGTATCATATACTCTTCTAAGCCATTTACTCCAATTTGGAATATTTTGAATCTCGTCCAAAAGAAGAACCTTTATCTTTTCTCCAGAATATTGTTTTATAGCTGGAATTAACTGGCTAAGAAATTCTGTTTTTAGGGGTATTCTCTCGTCTTCAAAATTAAAATATATTGCATGGTTTCTTGAATTTTCTTTTAGAAGATTTTTAGCAAGGTGCAAAAGAAGATAAGTTTTCCCAACCCTTCTGAATCCTGTTACTACAATAATCTCCTTAGTCTTAGAATTAACATACTTCTTTAAGTCAATTTCTCGGTCAAAAATTTCTGGAAATTTTCTTTCTTTCCACTCAATAAGCAGTTTTTTGGTTATATCTTTCATTTTGTTAATAGTACAATTTTATACCCTTTTTGTACTATTTAAATCTTTCTTTTTCTGAGTTATGCAAGCAAAAATTAAAAAAAAAATTCTCAGTTGAAAAAATTAGAGATGATGTTGGAAAAAATCCTTTTAGAAATGATTTAAATATGGTTGATTTTATTAACTTTTTGGTATTATAAAAATAAAA
>CAZOGQ010000130.1:0-2898 GCA_964579545.1 Candidatus Woesearchaeota archaeon
TAGCGCCTTTACTAGATAGAAAAAGACATAAAATGGGTAAAAACTAATGTCTTTTCCTATAACTCTTCAAAAAAACTTTATAAATAATGCATGTTTTTATTTTTTATGAAAAAGAGGATTTTAATTTTGTATTTATTAATAATTATCTTAGCTATTTTTCTAAGATTTTTGGCTCTTGAACTGAGGCCCTTACACCATGACGAAGGAGTTAATGGACATTTTATGTTACAGTTTTACAGAAATGGTTTTTATAAATATGATTCACACAATTATCATGGTCCTTTTATTTATTATATGGCCTTGCCTTTTTTTGCACTTTTCAGAGAGTCTATTTTTAGTATGCGGCTTGTAACAGCTTTATTTGGCCTTGGCTTAATTTTCTTGCTCTTACCATTAAGAAAAAAAATTGGAGATAGAGCTTTTTTAGTTTCTTCTTTATTTATAGCTATTTCTCCTACACTTGTATTTTATTCCCGTTATTTTATACATGAAACTTTTTTCTTATTTTTTACTCTTGCAACAATAGTTTCTTTTGCTTCTTTAAGAGAAAACACAAACGCTATCTATTGGTTATTTATTTCAATTGCTTTGCTTTTAGCAACAAAAGAAATAAGTTTTGTAATTTTGTTTTTCTTTTTAATATTTTTTATAATAATATCATTCAATAAGAAGATAAGAAAGCAAGAAATTGAGTTTGTTAAAAAAAATAAAAAGAAAATTTTATTTTCGATTACTTTGTCTGTTCTCATTCTTATTGTACTTTACACATCTTTCTTTACTAATTTACGCGGATTTCTAGATTTTTTATCTGCTCCGTTCAACTGGCTGAAGACCGGCGTGTCTGGAAGTGGCCATGAAAAACCTTTTTATTATTTTTTCAAGCTCTTATTTCTTTATGAAACACTTGCAATAACAGGGGTTTTTCTTTTTATCTTATCACTTGCCTATGTGATAATTAAAAAAAACAAAAAGGTAAAGGAAATATCTTTGTTCAATATTTTTATAATATACTGGTCTCTTATTCTAATATTATTTTATTCAATAATGCCTTATAAAACTCCTTGGCTGGTTATTAATATTTCTCTGCCGTTAATCATAATGGCAAGTTTATTTTTTGGAAAGTTATTAGAGGACAATAGCAGACTAAAACTGCTTCTTATTTTAATCCTCGTGTTTTCTACCCTTTTTCTCAGTATTTTAATTAATTTTGTTTTTTATGAATCTGAACAGAATATGTTAGCTTATGTTCACACAACAAATGGTGTAAGAAACTTAATGAATCTTGTCTCAGTTTTTCCTGGAAAAATTAATGTTGTTTTAAGTAGTAAAGACTACTGGCCGCTTCCCTTTTATCTCAAGGATTTTGATGTTACTTATTCTGATCCACCGATATCAAAATACGATGATATTTGTGATTATGAGATTATTATAACAAAAAAAAGTGAGGAAAATGTCTGTAACACCAATACAAGTTATTTTAAATTAAGACCTGGAGTTGAATTAGTTGTTTTTTATAATAAAATTTAACAATAAATTACCTCTTGCTACTTTGTCTCTTTTTTCTAGCTTTACTATCACCTGGCTTGTTTGGTTCTTTTCTTCTAGTATCAGCTATTAATAAACTTTTATCATAATTTAAAAAAGCTTTCCTTAGTTTTTCTGACCCTAAGAATAAAACAATTGCTCTTGTTATTGCTAACCGAGAGGCTTGTATCTGGCCTTCTTTGCCTCCCCCTCTTGAGCTCACATTTATATCAAAATTTAACTTACCAATGATCTGTTTTGTAATTCTAAGTGGTTCTTCAATTAACAGCTTACTAAAAAAATCTAAATTAGTGTACAATATTTTATTTATTTTTACCGTGCCAGAACCTTGTTTTATTGTAGCTTTAGCTATTGCTGTTTTTCTCTTGCCACTTATAGTAATTTGCTTTTTCATATTCTATTTGAAACCATTCCTAAACTTATAACTTTATCTTTTTTCTTTCCAGCTGTAATTTTTTTAGTATCTTTATATTCTACTGGCAGATCTTTATAACACCTAACTAGCTTTATTGCATTTCTCCCTCTTCCCCTACCTTTAGGTAACATCCCCCTAATTGTTCTTTTTAAAATTCTTTCTGGCAATTTTGGGAAAAAAGGACCTTTTTGGCTGCTTCCACCCCGAGCTTTTTTTTCCCGATAACTTTTAATAATACTTTGTTTATTGCCAGAAATAACTGCTTTCTCTGAGTTAACTATAATAACTTTCTTGCCTTTTAATACTTGTTTAGCTGAAAAACTAGCTAGCCTGCCAAGTAAAGCATTTTCTGCGTCAATCACAATTTCTTGTTCTTTATTTTCTTTTTGTTTCTTTCCAGTCATTTTATTATCTTGACACCCCTGGCTTTGGGATTTTCTTGTATTTCATTTCTCAGAGAAGAAATAATGCATTTCTTTTCTTTTAATTTTTCTTTAGCTTCTTGTGAAAAATCTAATGCAACTATTTTTAATTTCTTATCAATATCGCCAAACCCAAGTACTTTACCTGGCACAACAATAATATCCCCTTCTTTGGCTTGTTCATTTATCTTCTCTAAATTTACAGTGGGTTTTTTTCTCGTGGGGCCGGAGATTATATTAGCTACCTCCATCCATTCATTATGTTTTTTTGCATTTATTACAGTCCCAACTAATTCTGGTTTTGTTTTTCTTCTTAATTTTTTCTCAATTTTTGTTTTGCTTCTCATTTTCTCTCATATTGTTTGTTTATTCTTACATATTTGGGTGGCTTTTTAAAGATATCTTCTATTGCAGTATCTCTGAGCAACTAAAAATATTCCTGAATAACTAATAACTATAATAAAAGACATTAGTTTTTACCCATTTTATGTCTTTTTCTATCTAGTAAAGGCGCTA
>CAZOGQ010000131.1:0-2845 GCA_964579545.1 Candidatus Woesearchaeota archaeon
ATTATGATTCTACTCAATATAAAAATAATGGTACCCAAAGTGGAGGGGTAATTCAAGATGCTGTTGGAAAGATAGATGGTGCTGATGATTTTGATGGAACCAATGATGATATAAGAGTAAATGATAGTACAAGTTTACATGTTTCTAATGAGATTACGGTTGAAACATGGATATATCCAAAAAATGTGGGTGGAAGTTGGCAAACAATTCTAGCCCACAGTCCTCAAATTGGGGGTATTGTTTATAATTATTGGTTCTATTTAGAGAGTAATGCTCTTAAGTTAAGTGTTTATTCAACAACTTACCCTGATTTAACAGTTTCTAATGTAATCCCAAGCTCTGATACATGGTATCATATTGCTTTTACTGCTACTAAAGGAAGCGCAACGAAAATTTTTGTTAATGGAAATCAAGTTGGGAGCGATGGAAGTGCCGGAACAAATTTTAAAGTTGATGAACCTCTTACGATTAGTGATTTAAGGCCAGAGAGGAACATTCGTTTCAACGGCACAATCGACGAAGTCCGCATATCAAATGTAACAAGAAGTACAAGCTGGATGAATGCGTCTTATTTATCAATGGCAGATGCTTTCATAACTTTCGGAAGTGAAGATTATACTGGTTTATTAGGAAACTTCACTTCTTATGCAATAAACACAACAAACAATATAACTTCTATTAGTAATATAACATGGACAGAACAAGACACAGATGGTGGTAATAATATTACTGTTGATATAAGTATTGATAATGGGCAGAGCTGGTATAATGTAAATAATAGCCAGGGATTAAGTGGATTTACACAAGATAATTCTTTAATCTACATAATTACTTTTGCCACAAATAGCTCAAAAATAATCTATTTGTTAGATATGAATATTACATGGAGCGAACAACCAGATACAATACCTCCGATAGTGACTCTTATTGCTCCCAACAATAACACACTTAATGATACAACAAACACAATTGATTTTTACTATAATGTTTCTGATACAAGTAGTATAGCAAACTGCTCTTTAATTATTAATAATGAAATTAATATTACAGATGATAATCCAACTGGAGGCACTGCTCAAAATAACATAACAATATATCTTGCAAATGGAATTTACAACTGGTCTGTTAATTGTACTGACACTGCTAATAATATGGGAGCAAGTGGAACAAGAAATATAAGTGTTGCTGTAATAAATCAACCACCAGTAATAGAAAAAGTCCAAATAGCAAGCCTGCAAAGTATTAGCGAGGGAACATTCTCGAGCATTGAATTTAACTTCACTGTTTATGATGAAAACGGTGCAGGCGATATAAATACTTCATCTGCAAGAGCTAATTTTACAAGGCAAGACCAAGCAACAAGAGAAAATATATCTTGTACAACTCATCACACTGTTGATGCTAACAGAGTACAATTTAATTGCTCAATTGCAATCTGGTACTGGGATGAAGCAGGCGACTGGAACATAACCACATATATCAAAGATAATTCAACAGAAGCTGCACAAAACACAACAAAAACATTTAATTTAGGTGAGACAACAGGACTTGTAATTTCACCAAGTCCATTACTTTGGGATGAGTTGATGCCCGGAACCACAAATCAGACTTCAAACAACGATCCTCTTCACATTAACAATACAGGAAATCATAATGTTTCAATAAATGGTATTAGAATTAAGGCAATTAATCTTCTTGGAGAACAAGATCCAGATTATGCCTTATGGGCAGCTAATTTTTCTGTAGCCCCTGTAAATTCATCTGAACCAGCAGAGTGTGCAGATGCAAATGCCACTTCTTTGTCTAACAATTCAGATATTCAGATAACTGGAAGTTCTTTGCCTCGAGGAAATTTATCTGCTGGCCAAGCTCAAGAAGATTTATGGTTTTGCCTGAGAGTTGTAGGCGCTGAACTAAAGAGCCAGCCTTACTCAACTGCCCGCGGTGGCACATGGGTAATTTCTGTATTAGCAGCCGCGTTTGTTGTTAGCAGAACAAGAAAGAAAAAGAAGAAGAAAGGAAAGAAAGAACAGAAACAAAAACCAGAGATCAAATTCAAACAAACAGCTAAAGAATTGATTATAAATTCTCTAAAAGAAAAATACAGCAAAACTATCATAAAAATATTGCAAGGAAAACAAATCAATATTCCAATAAGTATCTTTGAATCCAAACTCGCTCCTCTTGAAGCTATTGTGAAGTATCTAAAAGAAAATATGAATATGAATTTCAGCGAAATTGCATTATTACTGAACAGAGACGAGAGGACAATTTGGACAACTTATAATAATGTAAGCAAAAAGAAGATAAACTTAAAGATAAATAAGAAAATGCAAATTCCAATAAACGCTTTTGCAAATAGGCAACTAAGCATACTTGAAGCTGTTGTTTTATTCTTAAAACAAACTGGCTTAGAAAACAAAGAAATCTCAAGATTAATAAACCGCGATTCAAGAAACATCTGGACAATATACGACAAGGCGACAAAAAAGAAACCATATAAAATAAATCTTTTTGAACTTATTATAAAACAATTAAATAAGAGATACAGCAAAACTATCATAAAAATATTACAAGGAAAACAAATCAATATCCCTCTAAGTATCTTTAAGTCTAATTTAGCTCCTCTTGAAGCTATTGTAAAATACCTAAAAGAAAGCATGAAAATGAATTTCAGTGAGATCGCTTTAATACTTGATAGAGATAAGAGAACAATCTGGACAAGTTATAAAAGAAAAGAAAACATGACCCTTAGGGTTAATAAAAACACAGGACAAATACCTATAGATATTTTCGTAAATAGAGAATTGACTGTATTAGAATCTATTGTGTTATTCTTAAAACA
>CAZOGQ010000132.1:0-2822 GCA_964579545.1 Candidatus Woesearchaeota archaeon
GTTCATAATGCTTGGAATCAGTGACTTGAAAGGTTAGAAAAGCAAGTAGAGAAATTTTAAAGTATACAACTAAGATTGTATGTTCTCTTTAATTTTATGTTTGTATAGAAAGATATAAAAAAGGGTGTGGTAGATTAACAGAGAAATTAAAGAGGAGAATTGATAGTGCAGCACGTTTTCTACCCCTACACTTTATACAATTATAAGAAATTACCCAAATATCTTACAGAAAGATTCTGAAAAAGATATTAATTTGTATGCTAGAATTGCAAGATTGTTAAGTAAGAGAGATAGATATTATGAAAAAATAAAATTTAGAATGAAGAGTTTATTAGATTCGTCTATAGTATCTGCTCAAAAAGCTCTTAATGAATCATAACGTTGCATTGCACAACTAAATAATTAAAAACATCTAAATTCTATTATGTAAAATGCAATCTTTATTTGACTCTAGATTATGTACGAGATGTAAAGGAAGAGGATATTGTGGCAAGCCATGTAAAATACTTGCTAAGCTAAAAGTAAGCATAAGAAAAATAGATGACTCTATAAAACAAGAATTTGAGGGTTCGTCGCCCCCAGCAATATTTATTGGATCTAAATTAAGTTACCCCTTAGTAAATGTTGGTATAATGAGTCTATCTAAAATAAAAGAAAATGCTTGGTTATATGATTCCCCAAATTATTGGAGCCAGGAAGGAATAAGTTCAGATCAGATAATAAAATTCAGAAGAAATCTAATTAACTCGAGATTTAGAGCAAGAATTTCTGATGTTAGAAAAGATGTTAAATTATTACAAGCTGTACAAGAGATAGGGATGGCTTCCTTACAAGCAGATGTCGAAATTAAATTAAAGAAAAAACCAAAGCTAAAATTGGATTTTGATTCACATCTATTGCCAATGGGCCCTTCAGCACAATTAAAAAAATTGAGGATAATATCAAATTCTAAAATACCTTTTTATGTAGAAAAAGTTTACTCTGACACTGATTTGAAATCAGTTGGAGCGATAAAATATCTATACGGGGAAGGGTTAGATGAACATCAATTATCTCAGCTATTGTCTGTAGGTATTACTGGGCTTAAAAAAAACAGGAGATTGGTTCCAACAAGAAATTCTATAACTGCAATTGATGATACTTTAGGAAAACATCTACTAACAAAAATTAGAGATTATAAGATAATAGATAATTATTCTCTCTATTTTGGCGGGCATCTTGGTAATTTCTATTTAGTTTTACTTTTACCCGAAATTTTCAGTTATGAATTATTTGAAATTGTTTTTCCAAAGACAACTTGGAATCCATTATCAAAAATGCAGGTTATGACCGACTATGAAACTTACAAAGGACGGAAGAATTATGCTGAAGAAACCGCAGGAGGCTATTATGCTGCAAGACTCCCCATACTACAACACTTAGAAAGTACAAAAAGACAAGCTTCTGTATTAGTATTAAGATTTGTTTTGCCAGAATATGATGTTCCTCTTGGAGTATGGGTCTGCAGAAACAGTATAAGAAAGGCTTTGTCTTCTCAGCCACTTTATTTTGATACAATAGATAAAATATTAAAATATGCAGAAGATATGACAGCAGAAAAATTAAGATTCAATATTGAAAATATTATAAATCAGAGTAAAATTTTAAAGGAGATTAAAACGCAGATTAAATTAGGTTATTATTTATAAATGCTTTTTCCTAACTTATAAGCCATATTAACAAGCCTTCTATTATTCCTGCAATTATCAATAATGGCAAGACGATGAAAATAAAAACTCTTAGAGAGTTTTCAATATTATATCTTAAAGCTTCTGATTTATTTTTTGCAAAAAGAACAGTTCCAAGTTTTAGGCCAATACCCAGCGAGATTATTAAAGCTGGAAGTTCAAAGATGCCATGGGGCAAAAGTCTAGCTAAAACCGAATAACCAGAAACTAAAACAGATTTATTTGCAACAAATCCTAAAAAATAACCATTAACCAAAGCAATTATAATTGGAAAAACTCCGAGAAGTATTCCGGAAATCACAGCGATTAAAGAACTTTTTAAATTATTTTGGATTATAAATGCTATAAGCTGAACAAAATTCATTTCGGCAGTTTTTTCAATTATATCTTGCAGAAATTTTCTTATTATCTCAGAAAAAAATACTGGAAAAATAAAACCAAAAATAGCTGAAAATAAAAATAAAAGAGCTATTATATAAATAAAGGTCTTAGATTCTCCAATAAATTTAAAACTCAGTAAATAATTATTTTTAAAGGTATTTTTATTTTTTGTTTTCATCTTATGGAAATTCTTTTGAACATCAAAAATTTTAATTTTTGAATGCTGTCAAAATTCTTTAAGTTTTGAAGTTTAAATGATTGAAAATTATCTATGATTTTCAATTTATCTAAAATACTTACTTAACCTTTTTACTTTTTTCTTATATCTTGATCTTAAATAAAAGCCATAAGCAAGTCCTGAAAGTAAGCCACCAAAATGGGCTGTATTCCCAATATGAAAATCAGCAGCAGCAGATACAATCCATGTTAGTATTAACACAAGGGGAATCATAATAAAGCCAGGAAGTGAAAAAAATGGGAAGAAAATTATTGTAAATTTTGCTCTTGGAATAAGAACAACAAACAACCCAGCTATTGCAAAAATAGCTCCGCTAGCTCCAATTGCTAAAATCTCCGGGCTCCCAAAAATCTTAGCGCCAAGTTCAGAATTGCCAAAAAAATAAGCTAGAAAAATGAAAAATATTGCTGCTATTATTCCAGACAAAAGATAAAAAATTAGAAATCTCTTCCGTCCAATAATTGTTTCACACAAAC
>CAZOGQ010000133.1:0-2815 GCA_964579545.1 Candidatus Woesearchaeota archaeon
AACTCTGTAATATTTGATGTTCCTGTTATTGTTTGTGTTTGGTTCAAATGCCATATAGTTGCGTTATGCCACAAACTACAATTTACTAAATTATAATCATCTGTTACTGTGGCATTAAATGTTATGTTAACTGTAGCAATATAACCATCTAGTGGGAATTCTAGGGTTATGGTTGGCGGATTATCCCCTGTTGTTTCTTCTGAGCCGTAAGTTATAAAAGAATCTGATAGTGATAAATAAGATACATTTATCCATGATGCTGAACGACTTACATTTGAGATGCGGGCCTCGTCTATTGTGCCATCAAAAGCTATCTTTCTGTTATCTCTTAAATCACCAATTGTAAAATATCCTGCCCAAGCTTGGGTACCACTAGTAAAAGAAAATTCTTCATTACCATCAACGTAGATCTTAGCTGCACCCCCATCTTTGATGGCAGTAACTGCAACATGATGCCAAGTACCCACAGTTAATGGTGTGGTTGTTGTTGATCCAGCATCATTGGGGGTACCAGTAAAAGCATGAAGTCTAACCTCGCCATTCCGAGCCAAAAGCCATATAGCATACGCAGAAGAGGTGGCCATAATTGTAAATCCATAAGTACTATGATCACCAGTACCAGTAAAAGTATCTCCTTTTATCCAAGCCTCACCAGTATATTGAGTTAAAACAGGAGATAGGGTACAACAAACAACACTGTCATTGGTTCCATCAAAATCATCAGCACCATCTATCTTTCCAGCAGCATCTTGAGTTACTCCATATTTAGGGGCTCCGTCACAGTCATTTGAAGTAGAATCATAGTGTGTTCCTGAAGTCTCATTTAAATGTTGAACTATCACAAAATTATCATCATAAGTTCCAGCTTCATCTTGAGTAGCAGTGTCAGAGCAGTTGTAGTAAGCATAGATATAATCTGTATTTGTATTATCTATTTGTGGGATTTTAACCCAGCCAAAAGAATTACCAGATTCATTCCATAATTCCCAATGATGATTTAATAAAGTAGAATCATCTGCATCATAAAATCTTATATCTGTATCAGAAGTTAATGTATAGTTTATTCTTGATGAATTTAGTTTAACCATAATAGTAAAGTTAGTTAAATTCTCAGAAGAAGCTGAATTCTTGAAAGTTAAATTCATTCTATAATTGCAAGCAGAAGCAGCCCAGTTATATGCTCTTGCCTTTTGTCCGCCAAAATCAAATTCAAGATGATGTTTTCCAGGAGTCAAAACTTTAGATGTTTCAAATCCTGTTTCATCACATTCGTAATCAGGAATAAATAGAGAGTCGTCTTGCCATTCATAATCTAAAACTTGAGAGCCGCATTTTATTTCAAGGAATTTTAAATCATTATTTTCATTGTTATCTGACCAAGTTGTTCCTTCAACTGCTTTAATTGTTAAATCAGCTTTGCCAAGTGTTTCAAATCTAACTGTCCAGGTTCCGCCAACCATTGGATAAGATTGAACATTAAGTATGATAATTTCAAGTTCAAATGTTTGATTTGAAAGAAAAGGCACATTCCATTCTATTCTGTCAATTAAATTATTGTTGTTTGTGTCAAGAGCTTCAAAATCATGTAATTGTCTGGAGCCATCAGAACCATTAAGCCAATGAAGTTTTATTTTATTTTTATCTTTTAATTTAAAATCTTCACTAATCTCACTGAATGAGAGAACATTCTCATAATGTATTTCTTCTGGGCCAGTTATTATTATTTGTTTTTTTGTGTCGCCGATTTCAATTTCAGAAGATTGTGGAGCTTGTGTTTCATACTCAATTTCATATTCTGTTGCTGTGTCAGTTATGTTGACTTGAATTTCTTGTTCTTGTTTTTCTTCTGCAAGTTCTTGAATTGCTCTCCCTGTTCCAAATCTAAATAAGTTCTTTAGCCAGTTCCAGATTCTTGTTAATATACCTTGTCTGCCAGTTTCTTCAATAGCAAGACCAGTTATACTAAGTACATTAGAAGAAACTTGTTGTTTTTTATTTTCAACAAGTTTATTTATTTTTATATTTTCTGCTATTGCCGGCAGATTTAAACTTATGTTTTGCGACTTATCTGTTTTTATAATTTTCTTCCATTTAACTGGCTGTCCAACAACTGCTCTTTCTTGTATTGTCTGAATTGTTATATTAGAAATTTCAGGAAGAATTTCAGAAACATTAATAATAAAAATATTACTTTCAATAATATTCTGTTTTCTTGAAGCTATGATTCTTGTTGCTCTCTCTCCAGTGAAATTTTTATCTGGAATAATAATCGCTTTATTATCTCTAATTAAAATACTGAGATTATCTGCTTTTTCTGTATAATAGCTTTCTGCATTTGCAAAATAATCAAGAAGATTAATTTCTCTCTGTTCACCTTTCTGTATACTTATATCTGGAATTTCTTTTAATAACACAAAGGTTATGTTTTCTTCAATTATTGTAATATCTTCAATCTCAGTTATATTCTCGATAACTTCTTCAACTGGTTTTTTAAATGGTCTTATTGTATAAATAATTTCATTAATTTTAAGGCTTGCATTTTCAATTTCAATTCTTAACTTATAAGAGCTTTTATTTAATTTTGTATTGCAAGTTTCAACACAAATATCAGAAAATTTAATTTCTATTGTTTCTTCTGCTTTTTCTGTTTCTTCAGGTTCTTTAGAAAAAGTCTTAGTTTCATTAATAATCTCTATTTCTGTTATATTTTCTGTTTCTTCAGGTTCTTTAGAAAAAGTAACAGAAGCTGATTGTTTTGTTGAATCAGCTTCTGTTTGTTCATCAACAACGAGGCCGGTTAAGCTTGTTGTCCTAG
>CAZOGQ010000134.1:0-2802 GCA_964579545.1 Candidatus Woesearchaeota archaeon
ATTTTGATGTCTAAAAATTATACTCCATCACACAAATTCTTATAAACTTTCTGCATATTTATTATTATGCACCAAGGAATTGAAAAAGAGGTTAAACTCGTTAAATTTAATACAAAGTCAATAGATGAATTATTAGAAAAACTAAAAAACAGAGATCCTGAACAAAAAGGCTATCAACCTGAATTAACTCTTGGTTGTTTTAGGGGCTGGAATGTAAGTAATAATAGTAAATGTTTGGGATGTAAATTGTATATACCTGTTTGTAAGAAATACTTGGAAGAGTATATTATTGAATAATTACTCTTCAAGAAATTTTATCTTAAGTTTTTTAGCTTTTTCAAATTTCTTTCTGAAGTCTTGCATAAATTTTTTCATTAATTTTATGCAGTTCTGCTTGTCTTCACCACATAAAAGCTTGCCAGACTTACAATCTTGATAAATCTTATCTAATTCAGCATCATTCTCTATAAGATGTTGTTTATAAAGCTCAAATATCATACATTTTTCTGGCTGTCCACCAAGTTTTTTTTGCTCATCTATTGTTTTTCTTCCGCCAGTTAAAGCATTTCTTAATTTTTTTTCTATATTTTCATCTGTATCTGGTAATTCAATATAATTTTTCTTGCTTTTAGACATTTTTAAACTGCCATCTAAAGCTGGAGTGTATTTATGATAAATAGAAGACGGTGAGAAAAATTTCCTCGTTGACCTCTTAGCAATATCTCTTGTTAATCTAATGTGTGGATCTTGATCAATTCCAACAGGAATTATCCCGGGTATTTCTTCTTTAAGTTGTGGAAACAAGATATCAGCAACTTGTAAAACAGAAGACATTATTCTTGAGGGAGTTGTATTACCATATATTGCCCTATATTCATTTAAAGTTGCCTTACTACTTAATTCAAAAGAAAGAGAAATCACTGAACGGTTTTCTGATTGAAAATAAAAATTTGTTTTTCTGGCATCTAAACCAAGAGCGATATATGCTGGAATCTGATAATTTAACGCATTTTTCTTTGCTTGTTTTAAATCTATAAGTCTGGTAGCACTTGCTTCAAGGTCAGCCACTAACATGAAAGTTTCTGCATTATTATCTTGAAAATACTTCATCTGGTCTATTACAAGCTTATTGCCGAGGTGAATTTTCTCAGCAGAAGGCATTATCCCTGTTAAAACATAATATGGCTTTTTTTCTTTTATTGCCTTGGATATTATTTTTAAATCTCTACCAGAAAATATAATGCTGCGCCCCATAATTTTACTTGGTTTTGGAAAGAGGGAAATATCAAATCTCTCTAAACCAAACTCCTTCACTATTTTTATATAATCTACCGGCAATTCACTTCCCCACGGGTCTATAAATTTCTCTTTCTCTTTTGTCATGTTTCACCAAGCCAAGAATATTATTTAAACCTTGCCTTTGCCAACAAGTTCAGCAAATTTCTTAAAACTCCTATCATAAGTTTTTTCCACATCATCTGGAAAACAACAGGCTGGCAACTCTCTGTTCTGTAGGTGGTATCTAAGGCAGTCACAGCAAGTTCCTTTTCGCTTGCAGGGATAAGTACAATTACATTTCTTCGAGTTTTCTTGTTTTTTGCATTCCATTTTAACACAATATGTTATGCAATAAAATTTAAATAGCTTACTTTACTTAAATAATCAAGGATTTAAGAAAAATGAAGGTGAAAATAACAATAGCAGCAGTATTTTTATTTGTTATGCTATCAACTAACATTATTTCAGCTGAAATAATGTTATCACAACCTCGCCCAGTTTATAGTGCAGGAGATGAAATTAATATAACAGCGAGAATAAAAAAAAGTGTTGCTTCAGATGGTTTCCTTGAATTTGATTTAGTTTGCAGCAGTGTAGCTGAAAATTTCCATAAACAATTTGTAAGTGTAGGAGAAAATCAAGAAAAAAAGATTAGAGCAAGAGTCATTCTTAATAAAGATTTCCTTGGGGATATGGCTGGAAATTGCAATGTGAAGGCAACATATATAAATGATGAAACAAATAGCCAGGGTTTTGAAATAAGCAACAAGATTGATATAAAACTTGATATAAATAGTCTGAACTTTTATCCTGGAGAAACAATATTTGTGAAAGGAAGTGCAATAAAAGCAAATGCTGAATTATTAGATGGTTTTGCTGAGCTTACAATGGGAGAGTTAAAAGCAGTAAGCTCTGTTAAAGCAGGAAAATTTGAAGTAGAGCTTCTTCTTCCGGAGAATATTAAAACAGAAAGTTATAGTTTAGAAGCAAAAGTTTACGAAAAAGATAAAAATAACAATATAATAAATACTGGAATTGGAAGCAAGGAGATTAATATAAAACCAGTAGAAACAGAGATAAAGATAGTTTTAGAAAAACAAAATTTTAAGCCAGGAGAAAATTTAAGTTTTATTCTTGAGCTTATCGACCAGGGTGGAGAAGAAATGGGTGGTGAAATCGGTGTGTCTGTATTAAATAATGAAGAACAAATTTATTTAAAAAAACTTGTTGAATCAGATGAAAAAGTTTCAGTTTATTTAGAAAAAAATCTAACCCCTGCTTCTTGGAAAATTGTGGCAATAACTCCAAAACTAAGACAGGAAAGAATATTTTTTATTGATGAAAATCAAGAAGCAAGTTTTGAAATACTTGACGACATATTAACAATAAAGAATATTGGGAATATAGTTTATGAGAAAATGGTTGAAGTATTGGTAGGTGAAAGTTCTGAGATATTAAACTTAAGTCTGGGTGTTGGGCAAGAACGAAAATATGAGATAAGAGGACCAGAAGGAAATCACAAAG
>CAZOGQ010000135.1:0-2798 GCA_964579545.1 Candidatus Woesearchaeota archaeon
TTTGTTTAGATGTGATTTTAGATAGCAAACTCCTAAAGGTGGTCTTGCAACACCTCCCATAGCATTCATATCTTTTTCACCATCTGGAACAACTAAAGCAATTTTCATTGTGCTACCTCCTTACTTTTTTTAGGAAATACCGCAACAAACCTTTCATAATAATCATTATCAAAAAATTGTATAGAATATTCAATGTTTAATGAATCTAAAATTCTAATTAGCTCGTACTTGCTATATGCTTCTAATATTGAATCTTTTTCATTCTTTTCATAAAATGGTTTATCCTTATTGCCAACTATTTTCTCTCTCTTGTTTAATCTCTTTTCCAGTTCTTTCTTATACTTGGGTCTTAATTGGTCTGAAATAATCAATACCTTTTCTGCATTTCTGTAAAGATTCTTAACAAACTTCTCTGGTTCAGAAATATGATGCAATGTTAAATTACTGATTATCAAATCTCCCTTAACCTTAGTCTTTTTTCCACATCCCTTTACAAATTTGAATGGGTAATTTTCAGATGCTTTTTTAATTAAAAAATTATCAATATCAAGTCCTACTAAATTAACCTTAGGAAATCTTAAATTTATCAAATTCAATAAATATCCATCTGCACAACCAATGTCCACAATATCTGCTGAATCAAAAATATGTTCTGAAATTGAATTTATAATAGGCTTGTAAAGCCAAGGCATATCTTTGATTATCTCAACAAATTGTTTTTTTTCTTCCAGAGACATTACATAATTAGGCTTTCTTTCTGTAATCTCTTGTTTTCTTAAAACATAATACCCTAATTGCCAACCTAAGCTAACTTCGCTTTGATTTATTTTAATTGGAAAATTTTCAAAAAGAAATTTTAGTAAAAAATCAGTAGATACATCTAAACCTGTTAGATCTTTAAGAAATAATGCCATGTCTTGTCTATTCTTGAATTTCCATGGAGTCTCTTTCAAATTAGTCTTTTCTACTCTTAACCCAGATTTCTTTGCTAAATCATCAACCCAATTCTTATGAAGGAATGGATAGTCATGTCCGGTTATACAAAACTCTCTAACAACTGAATCAAAAAATTCTTGAGTTTTAGTATTATCCAACACATCTGCAATTATGAAAACACCATCTTTAGAAAGAATTCTATTGACCTCATTGAATGTTTCCTGTTTATTATCAATATGATGAAATGTTGCTAATGAAACAACAAAATCTATTGAACCGTCTTCTAAAGGTAGTTTATCACTTTCTGCATGAATAAATGAGATATTGTTTTTCTTATCCAAATATGAAAGCATGAAGTTAGAACTATCAACTGCATAGAGTTTTGCTTTAGGAAATCTTTCTGCAAGAAATCTTGTTAAAAATCCATCCCCAGCCCCTAAATCTAAAATAGTAGGGTTTTCCTTAGAGATGTATCTATCTATATCAAAAGCTGTTAACTCAGCCATTCTTGCGTTCGGATATTCTTGCATTGCCTTGGAATATCTTTTTGCTCTTTCCTGATTATATTCTTCAGTTTTCATAACTTTACAGTGGTTATAAACTATTATTAAAATTCCGAGAGATATTTTTTACAAAACGCAATATTTATATACTAATCATGCACATAGTATTATATGGCGCTGGATTTAAAGGACAAAAGAATAATATCAGAGATAGAAATGAATGCAAGAATTAGTTTTGCCTTTCTTGGCAAGAAAGTTAGGTTGTCCAAGCAAGTTGTTAAATATAGGGTGGAAAAATTAGAGAAAGATGAGATTATACAAGGATACAATGCTTTGATAGATATAGCAAAACTTGGTGAAACAATATATGTAGTATACTTCAAACTTATTCAAATATCTTCTAAAGATGAGAACAAATGGATTGAGAAAATAGACAAACATCCAAACATTCTTACAGTAGGAAAAAATGCAGGACACTGGGATTTGACGATAGTTATCAGATGTAAGAACAATCAGGAGTTAGATGGAATACTAAAAAAAATAATTTCAAATAAGTCAGAGAAGATAAAAGAAAGGCTTATTACAAGCGAAGTAGAAAGTACATATTTTAATACAAAACTATTACACAAAGGAAAAGAATATGAAGCAGTAACATCAGATTCTCAAGATAATATCATAATTGATGAGAAAGACAAAAAGATTATCCATTACTTATCAGAAAATTGTAGGATTAGTTTACTAGATTTATCAGAAAAAATAAAAATGTCTCCTAACGGTGTAAAAAATAAAATTAAAAATCTTGAAAGAAAAAAGATAATAATAGGTTACAAAACAAAGATCAATTATGAAAAGTTAGGGTATCTTCATTTTCGTGTATTTTTACATCTAAGTAGGTTTACTCCAGAACTATATGGGAATATTAAATCATTTCTTAAATCTAAAGGAAATGTTGAAAGTGTATCAAAATACATAGGATATGCTGATATGGATTTCAGGTGTTATACTAAAGATATTGTAGGTCTCTATAATCTCACATCTGAAATTAAGGATAATTTTCTTCAAAACATTATCGGAGTTGATTCAATGCCAATATTTAAATGGGAGAGAATTGTTTATTATTCATAATGACTCCTTACCTTTCTATCAAGCTATTTTAACAGGCTATAGTTGACCTCCTGACCCTTTCTAAAATGGACTATTTTACTTTTTAATCTTTTCAATTTTATTGATATAATACCACAAAGTTAAGACAATCAAGCAGATTTAAATCTTTTCTAAAAGGAGTTTTTCCAACATCATCTCTATTTTTTTCAACTGAGAATTTTTTTTTTAATTTTTGCTTGCATAACTCAGAAAAAG
>CAZOGQ010000136.1:0-2719 GCA_964579545.1 Candidatus Woesearchaeota archaeon
AGAAACTAATGTCTTTTACCATAATTATTTGTTATTTTTGGATATTTTTAGTTTTTCAGAGATACTGGTATTGGATTTAAAAGAGAGATATTACTAAGAAGTAGTAGAAAAGAGAGCAACAAACTTTTAAACCCTTTATTCCTCAAGAAACTATAAAATGGTGATGAATATTCAGCTTGATACAAAAAATTTACATAGCCCAACTATTATTGAGGGTTTTCCAGGATTTGGTTTTGTTTCTACAATTGTAACGCAGTATTTGATAGAACATCTTAATGCAAAGCCAGTAGGTAAGATAATAAGTAATAAACTCGTTCCCATTGCAGCAGTTCATAATGAAGATATTATATATCCTCTTGAAATTTTCTATGACAAAAAAACAAACATTTTAATCTTGCAGGCTCTGACGCCTGTTGAAGGAATAGAATGGGAAATTGCAGATACTTTAATTGAATTGGCCAAGAAAGTAAAGGCAAAACAGATAATAAGTTTAGAGGGAATTAATTCAAAAACAGGCACTGATAATACGTTTTTTTATACTAATCAAAAAAATATCGGTTTTCAAGACAAAGACATAGACTTAAGGCCATTAAAAGAAGGAGTTGTTATTGGTGTTGCAGGCGCCTTATTGATAAAATCAACAGAAACTAAAATCCCTTTTTATTCTTTTTTTGCAGAAACACGAACTAGCTTGCCAGATAACAAAGCAGCAGCTGAAATTATCAAAGTTCTTGATAAACATTTAAACTTGATTATAGATTACAAACCCCTACTTAAAAAAGCCAAAGAATTTGAAGAAAAAATAAAATCGCTGAGTTCAAAACTACTTGAAACAAGGCCTCAAAAAAAAGGAAGTGAATTAAGTTATACTGGTTAATTACTTAGATTTTACCTCTGTTTTATATATTACATATTACAAATCTTCCCAATGATAAAATTATATCTAACTATAGTAAAAGACATTAGGTTTTATCCATTTTATGTCTTTTCCTGTCTAGTAAAGGCGCTATTTTGGTGAATTACTTGCGTCCTTCACTATAATAAAATTAGTAATAGTAGTGTATAATTAGTACACTACAAATTTCTTTTATAATGTTTTTTCCGACAATAAGAAATGTAGTAAGAAAATTTAAGGGGAACTTAGGTAATCAAAGGGGTATATTTGATTCTTAAGAACACTTTCTAACTAATAAATAAAGATTGTTAATTAAACTGTTCTTGACATAATATTAAATATAGGATATGATTTTATTTTTTAAAATATAATTAAAGTTAATAAATGATTATCAAGAGAGAGATATCAGGACTACATAATAATAACGTATTATTTAAGAGGCGATATAAAGCTAATAGACAAATTTTTTAAAGTTTCCTCCTTTTCTACTCTTTGATATCTTTTAGCTCATCACCAAAAACTTCTTTTATTTCTTTTTTTGTTGGTTTATCTGATGATACAATACCACCAGTATTTTTTTGTTTTGATAATATCAGGAGGATTATTATAGCAAAAACAAAAATACAAAATATTCCAATAGCTAGATAAGTAAGTAGTTTAGCTTTCTCTTCTCTTTTTGCTTCATCATCCTTGCCTGTCTCTTTGTCTATTTCATCTCCTTGCCTTATATCCCTATCAAGATCCAAACTAGTATTAGTATCTCCCCCGCAAGTTCTTATATTTCCATGGCTCAATGGCCTATTAACTGTTGTATTGCAGTTGTTTAAATCTGCACACAGCCATCCCTGAATTCCATCTTTACAATCAGTCCAAGAACATTTCCATTTTGATATACATCCATCACCATTAGTACTTCCACTGCTGCTCTTTCCATTGCTAGTGTCTACACTACCTGTTGTATTTTCTTCATCGTCTTGATCTCCACTAGTTTCTGTTTTAAGACATGTCCCAGTTTTTCGGTCACAAACTCCATCAGTATAAAACTCGCTGCAGTTTGTTTCTTTTCTTAAACATTGATCATTTTCACAATAAAATTCAATAAGAATACTGGGTACAGAACAAAAATCATTATAAACCCTGGTTTTATTAGTGCAGTTCCCTTTTTCTAAAGGATTGGTCTTACTTTTTGGCAATCCAATACACCAAGGAACTTGAACTCCTGGCGATGGAGTCTCTTCAGGAGTTCCTTCAGGACTTCCGCTTGGAGGAGAAGATGCAAGACCTGTTATATCAGTTCCTTGCGGTCTCATAAAAACAACAAAAAATACAGTAATAACCAACAAAACAATAAACAAGGACAGTACAATTAAATCTTCTTTCTTTGTTTTTCCTTTTTTATTCATCTTCTTTTCTTGTTCTTTATTTTTTTGTCAATTTCTATTTCTATTCTAGTTTTTTCAAACTGCCACTAATTTTTTTTATTCTTATTTCTGAAGATAATAAAGCTGCTTTTATTCTGTCAACTTCTTTTCTTTTCACTGATAAAACTCCAACTGTGTAATTTCCTTGTTTTTTTAATTTAAGTATTTTAGGGCAAGCTTTTGAATAACCTAGAACACCGATAAAATCAAATATCGCCTTGTCAATAACCTCCTCTGGCTTTTTTCCAGCATATTCAAATAACAGATATCTACTTTTTTCTCTTAAACTTGGCTTTAGTTTTAATTTCTTTATTTTGTTTTTTTCTTTCTTTATTTTCATCCTTCTTTTTCCTTATATTTAGATATTTTTAAGATTTTTAAATCCTTTTAAATTTTTCAATCT
>CAZOGQ010000137.1:0-2696 GCA_964579545.1 Candidatus Woesearchaeota archaeon
AAAAAAATAAAAAAATAAAACTCATAAATAAGAAAAATTCTGGAAAAGCAGACAGCTTAAATAAAGGAATTAAGCTAGCAGTGGGCGATCTCATTGCTGTTGTTGATGCAGATTCTTATCCTAGGGAAGATTCTATAAGAAAATTGGCATCTTTTTTTATAGATGAAAAAGTAGGAGCTGCAACATGCCCTGTAACTGCAAGAAATAGAATCAGATTTATAGAAAAACTTCAAGCAATAGAGTATTGTGTTATTGCATTAACAAGAAAACTTCTTGAATATGTTGATGCAATATATGTTACTCCTGGTCCACTTGCACTATACAGAAAATCTGCACTCTTAAAGATAGGTGGTTTTGACAAAGACAATTTAACAGAAGATATTGAGCTTGCATGGCATTTAACTTATGCAGGATATAAAAGAAAAATGTGTTTTACAACTAGAGTATCTACTACAGTCCCAGTAAGATTCAAAGCATGGTTCAGACAGAGAAAAAGGTGGAATATTGGAGGTATACAAACAATTAATAAATACAAAAAATATTTTTTAAAAAAAGGTATGCTTGGGTTCTTTATATTGCCTTTTTTTGTTCTTTCAACATTTCTTGGTTTGCTTGGTTTAAGTGTTTTTTTATATGTTTTATCTAGAAGAATAATTAAAAGCCTTCTTATTACTGGTTATTCTATTGAAGCAAGTACCTCTTTATTAACTGCAGAAGAACTTTATATAACTCCTAGCGTGTTAAATTATCTTGGGATTGTTTTATTTATTTTTGGTGTAATTTTCACACTTCTTGTGCTTGGCTTATTAAAAGAGAAAATGTTGAGAAAACAAAACTTTTTTAATATACTTTTTTATATGATAACATATCTTGCATGTTATCCATTTATAATGATTACTGCAATATATAGCTTATTGAAGAAAGATTTAAAATGGTAAGATTGAAATCACAAAAACATGTTTTTTGGCAGGCCTTAGTATTAACTATTATAATCTTTAGCATAGGTATTGCGTTTGGAATCTGGTTAGAAAGCAGCAGGCAAGATAAAATTGAAAATCTTTACATCCTTTCAGAATTAGAGTTATTTGATATAAAAATACAAAGCGATATATTTGAGAAAGTTAATATAAACTGCGAGATAGCAGAAGAAGAACTAATAAGGTTTGCAAATAAAATATATGAAGAGGCTAAAATTCTTGGTAGATATGAGAAATCAAGTAGACTGAGCGATGCTCTTAAATTACAACATAAAAAATATGACTTGTTGAGAGCACAGCTTTGGATAAATAGCATTCACACAAGGAAAATTTGTAAATCAGATTACCATAATGTTGTTTATCTTTATAAGTATGATGAACCAAGCTTAGATCAAAAAGCAAAACAAAGTACAATATCAAAACTGCTTGGAGAGTTAAAAAATGAAAAAGGTAATGAAATATTACTTATCCCACTATCAGGAGATAATGATATTACTTCAATAGAATTGCTTGAAAAAGAATTCAATATATCTGAATCTGAACTGCCAGTAGTATTAATAGATGAGAAAATAAAAATAACAGATATAATCAGATTAAGAAACATGTCACAGATACTTTAATGATTGTATTGCAAAACACAAAAAAATAAAAAGAAGGAATTCTTAGTTATAAAATGGAAGAAAGATGTTTTGCTTGTGGAAGGTCAGATGATGAAGTAAGGCTTTTTGATGCAATTTATGGTAGAGAAATGGTTAAAACATGTAGAGAATGTTCTTCAAGAAGAGATGTTATTTTAATAAAAAAACCAAGTAGTTTACAATTAAAAGATTCTGAAAAACCTCCGACAGTATATGAAAGATTGAGTAAAATGGTTGGTCTACCAATAAAACAGGAAAAACAAGAGCAGAAAGAAAAAGAGATTAAAGAAGAAGAAAAAGAGGAAAAACCCTTTCAACTAATAGATAATTTTCAATGGTATATTCAAAAGGCTAGAAGAAAAAAAGGGCTCAGCCAAAGACAGCTTGCAGATGAACTTGCAGAGAGTGAAACTATCATAAAGATGATTGAAAACACAGAGATTCCAGAAAACGGAGAGAGGGTAATTAAAAAAATTGAGCAGTTTTTAGGGATTAAAATAAGAAAAAGTAAAGAAGAAGAAAAGATGGTAAATGGGGGCGGGCCTGCGAGAATCCTAAAATTTGACAAAGACTCAATTGGAAATTTAACAATATCAGATTTACGAAAAATGAAGGAAAAAAGAGAGCAGGCAGAGAAAATTGAACGAATAAGAAAAGAGGAAGAAAGAAAAGAAAATGAATGGAAAGGTTTAACAAAAAAAGAAAGGGAAGGATTAATAAAACAAAAAGAAAACAATGAATATCAAGAAAATAAAGGGGAAAATATAGGACAAACAACTGAACAAAATTAATAACAGATTATATTGTCAAAAACCCTGCACTAAAATACAGGGTGTGTTTGGATTTTTGAGCACATTAAAAATGCTCACCTCCTGGCTGAAAGTCAGGGGAGTTCACAAAGCATTTTGAAGTGTTAAGGTTATAATATCATAAAAACCTTGCGTTTTACCACATACTAAAGTATGTGGTTTGTTTTGGTTTCCGCAAAAATCTATTGATTTTTGGGGCACAGAAAATCTGAATTTATGAGGATTTTTCTGTGTTAGGATGCTCAGAAATTGAAAACAGTATTTAATATTAA
>CAZOGQ010000138.1:0-2683 GCA_964579545.1 Candidatus Woesearchaeota archaeon
TTTATAAATCTTTTTTTCTGTGTCCTATTTTTAATATAAAAATTTTATCTCCTTCGATTTCAAAAATAATTTTATAATCACCAATTCTTAATTTAAATGCCTCTAAACCCATCAATCTTCTTATATCTTTAGAGTATGGATTTTCTGTAAGTTCTTTAACTTTTTTTAGAATTCTTCGTGAAATAACGACTTCAAATTTGTTTAATTCTTCAAAAGCCTTTCCATCCCAAATTATCTTAAAAGGCATTTAAAATAACTCCTATAATCCAAGCCCCTTTTCAGCTTCTTCCTGCGTTAAGAATTTACCAGCCTTTATCCTCTTCCTGGCTTCTTCTATTTCTTTCTTAGTTTTTTCATTTAATTCAAGATTATCTTCTATCATTCTCTCTACAATCTCATTATAAGTTTCTCTATCAAAAAGCTTCATTTTATCCAAAACTTGTTTTATATTATTTGAGATTTGTATAGTAGTTGTTCCATTAACCATTTTTTTGTAATTTATTATAATTGACTATAATACATTATAGTATCTAAATATTCTGGTTAGCAATCAAAATAAATTTAAACCCGTCTTTTCTCTAAATTATGTGGGGCCTGTGGTCCAGACGCAAGGGACAATGGTTAAGATGCTACCTTCACATGGTAGAGATCCGAGGTTCAATTCCTCGCAGGCCCATTTTATAGTTTTCCGCAAGATTTTTAAAATGCACTTCTCTAAAAATTAAGAGGTGTAGTTAAATCATCTCAGTTTATTCTGAGAAAAATAAAAATGAATAAATGCCCATTGTGTAATATCGATCGAGAAACAAATAAAACTTTTGTTGAAAGATATTCTAGATGGACTATTTTGATAAATTATAAGCAGCCAACTTTAGGAAGCAACCTTATTGTTTTGAATAGACATGTTCAGCAACTTTCTGACTTGACTCAGGAAGAAGCTATAGAATATCTGGATATTATTAAAAATTTAGAAAGAGCTTTGAAAGAATCTTTTAACCCTGATACGATCAATCATTTAATGCTAGCAAATGTTGTAAGACATGTTCATTATCATATTGTTCCGAGATACGAGGAAGAAAGACGATTTGCAGGACAAACTTGGGAAGATAAAAACTATGGGTGTTTTCCAAAATTAGATACCCTTGAAAAAGATGAAAGAACTTTAATTAAAATTATTCAAGAGATTCTGATTCATCTTTAATCCATTTCCCTATCTTATCTTTGTTCCAGGCTTAACTTCTTTTTCTGGCTTTATGAGTATTGGCTTTCCCTCAATATCTGCTGCAAGAATCATTCCCTCGCTTTTAACTCCTTTAAATGTCGCTGGCTTTAAATTGCAAAACACAACACACTCTCTGCCTACTAATTCTTGTTTATTAAAAAACTCTTTTATCCCAGCTACAAGAGTTCTTGGTTTTTCCTCGCCAATTTCAACTTCCAGTTTATAAAGTTTGTCAGCCCCGTGTATATCTTCTGCCTTTAGTATCTTGCCAATCCTAATATCAAGTTTTTGCCAATCCTTAAATGAGATTTTTTCAGACATCTTTTACTTTTCAATTTTTCTTGAATTTTTTATCATTTTTTTAAATAATTCAGTAACAAATTTTTCATTTAATTTATATTTTCTTGCTTTTTTTCTTAATCTTGCATATTGTTTTTTTTCTCTTTTTTTATCAATAATCTTCATACCTTTTTGCTTTTTAATTTTTCCAATCTCAAGAACAAGTTTTCCTCTTTTATATAATGATTCAAGAATTTTGTCATTAATCTTATCTATTTGTTTTCTATATTTTTCAAGCTCATTCATTCTTATTTTTATTTATTTTTTATCAAATAATATATCAGATTTTTGAATTTTAGTTATTTTAATAGGTTTGTTTATATTCTGCCATTCAATACTGAATTCAAAATCTTTTGCAATTTTCTCACATGTTTCTGGGATAAAAGGCCATAACAAGATAGCTATGGCCTTTATTGAATCCACTAGCTCATATAAAACTCTCTTGTCATGAGTTTCCCATGGCTTTTTTTCTTGAACATATTCATTGCACGCATCAATAAATTGAAAAATTAAGTTAAGAGCTTTGTCAAGTTCATAATTGTCGATAAGCTTTTTAATTTCCTTTAAATTTAGTTTTTTTAGTAGTTTATTTTTTGTTTTTTCAATTTCATATCTTTCTGCGAGTGTTGTAACCCTTGAAATAAGATTGCCAAGCTTGTTTGCAAGCTCGTTGTTATGTCTGTCAACAAGAACTTTTTCGCTGAAATTGCCATCTTCGCCAAAAGGTATATTTCTCATTAAAAAATATCTTAGAGAATCTGTTCCATATTTATCAATTAAATAATCTGGAGAAATAACATTTCCTAATGACTTAGACATTTTTTGACCATTAACAGTGAAGTAACCATGGATAAACAGTATTTTAGGCAGTTTATTTCCTATTGCTAAAAGCAAAGCAGGCCAAATTGTAGCATGTACTCTAAATATATCTTTTGCCATTAATTGCGTGTTAGGAGGCCAGAATTTAGAAAAATTCTTTTTATTTCTTAAACCAGTTAAATAATTCCAAAATGCATCTACCCAAAAAAAGCAGGTATGTTTTTTATCAAAAGGCAGTTCAATACCCCAATACACTTTCTCCTTTAATCTTGAAATAGAGATATCTTTTAATCCGCCTTCTAT
>CAZOGQ010000139.1:0-2660 GCA_964579545.1 Candidatus Woesearchaeota archaeon
CTCTTGGTGGGGATATTTGTAATGAAGAGCAGATATGTAAAGAGGAAAGCTGGATTCCTGCTTTAGATACAGATAGATGTTGTTCTTATTCATGTTCAAAAAAACCACTGGAATTTAAGGACCTTGATACTTGTGACGAGATAAGCAATGCAATTGAAATCCAGATTAAGGAACCAGATGAAAATGATGAATTTAGCATAGGTGATATGATCTCTGGAACTTTAAAAATCAGAAACATGGCAGATGAAGATTTAGAGTTTGATATTGAAATTTATTTGTATGATATTGAAAATGATGATGAAGTTGAGTCTGTTGAACAAAATATTGACATAGACGAAGGTGATAAAGAAACACTTGATTTTGAAATTACAATTCCAGAAGATATAGAAGATGCTGACCATGTAATTTTTGTTAAAGTAGTTGGAGAAAATGATGAAGAGTATTGTAATCAAGCTTACCAGAAAATAGATATTGAAAGAGAAAAACATAATGTTATTATACAGAACATAGGAATTGAGGAGCCTACTGTAAAACCAGGAGAGTATGTCGGGATTTCTGTTGAAGCACTTAATATCGGGCAGAATGAGGAAGAAGCTTATATTGAAATTGAAAATTCTGAATTAGGTATCCAGGGAAGAAGTGATAAATTTAATATAGATGATTATTTTGGGGATGATAACTCACTAATCAAGAGATTTAATGTAAAGATTCCAGAAGATGCAGAACAAAAAGAATATGATATTAAAGCAATAGTAGTTTTTGATTCTGAAGAAAATTCAGCAACAAAAAAAATTGCTGTTAGTGAGAGTGTTGAACTAACAAGCGAGGTAAGTAAAGTATCTTCAGTTTTATCTCAGGATGCAGCGCCAATAATAAGAAAAGCAAGAACAAAGCCAATAAGCTCTAGTTTCTGGATTGTTGTAGAGCTATTGTTTGGCATAGCAGTTCTTACTATTTTGATTGTAGTAATAAGCAGAAGCAGGTAGTGAGACAGAAAACAAAAAAAGAGTTTTTGGAAGATGAAATATAATAAATATTTTGATTTGCAAGGTCTAGAAACTATGACAAATGAAACCGGAATATTTCAGTTTTCAAAATTTAGCAAGCCTGACCTTACTTTAGGCTATACTTTAGATGATAATGCTCGTGCATTAATTGTAGCAAGCAAAGCAGGAGCACAAGACTTGACTGATATATATCTTAAATTTCTAGACTGGATGCAGATAAAAAAAGGTAAAAACAAAGGTAGTTTCCATAATCTTGCTGGTATTGGTTCTGGAAGAAGAGAATTTTCAGATGGGGAAAATGAAGGATGTAACCAAGACTATTTTGGGAGAGCTATTTGGGGTTTAGGTGATTCTTACCAATATTTAAGTGAAGATCGAAAAAAACAAGTTAGTAGTATGCTTAATTCTTCTTTAACTGCAAAAAATATTCAGGATTTAAAGTATACAAGGAGCATAGCTTTTTCTATCATTGGAATTTCAAGATTTTTGTCTTCATTTGATTTAGATTTAAGTGATAGAAAAAGAAGAGAATATAAATCTTATTTAGAAATTTTGCTAAACAGGCTCAATGAACTTTATGAAGGAGCAAAGAAACTTGAAATTATCGATAAAGAATGGCAGTGGCCAGAAGATAATCTTACATATGAAAACGCAAGAATTCCTCAAGCTTTATTAGTTGGTGGGGGATTTGTTAAAGAAGATAATTATAAAACCATGGGTTTCACTTTTCTTAATTTCCTCGACAAAATTGTCTGGGAAAATGACTTGCTCGTTCCTGTTGGAAATAAAGGCTGGTATAAGAAAGGAATGGAAAAAGCAAGATATAATCAACAACCAGTAGATGTTGGAAATTTAGTTGAAACTTATGTAGATGCGTATATTGTTACAGGAGATAATAAATTTATGACTAAAGCAGAAAACACTTTTGAATGGTTTTTTGGAAAAAACACTGCTGGAAGGGTTTTATATGACGGAAAAACAGCTAGAGTTTATGATGGTATTGATGAGAATCATAATAGGGGAAGCAGAGTCAGCGAAAACCAAGGAGCAGAAAGTCTTCTTGCATTTCTTTTAGCTGCGCACAAACTTGCTGAGACAGAAAACAAAAAATAGATATATATTTTATCTTACAATAATATTTAAATAAGCAAGATTTTTCAGATAAAAATGGGAATTATTGAAGCAGGACAAGAAAAACCAATAGATGGGGATAGGTTGAGAAACGTAAAAGAAGGAGAATTAGTCTTGCTTGTTAATGAATCTAAAGATAAACCACTTATTTTGCTTGCTCATAAAACTGATAAGCCAGAATCTCCGCTTATTCTGGAATTAACTAGAACAGGTTATGTTGATGAAGCTCCTCAAATTGGTGCTAGTGAAGCTGTAGCTCTTTTGAAGTGCCTGGATTTTGAGGGTATAAAATTTCAAAATCCATTAAATTTAAGCGATATATCACAATTTGAAGACTTTAGAAAAGCAGGCTTGACAGTAATAGATGGCATTATTGGTTCAATAGCTGGTCAGAAAGCTTTTAAATATAACACAAAAGCAGTAGTTATTGGGCGAGATTCTGTATCAGAATATCTTTCTAACATACATGGTTATGAAATTTACACACTTTCTTTTAAATCTAATTCTTAAAAACCCTAAGTG
>CAZOGQ010000140.1:0-2644 GCA_964579545.1 Candidatus Woesearchaeota archaeon
AACTAAAGGAATGTTGAAAAGAGCCCAGCTCGTTGAGGATTTAGGTGGTAAGTATATTATGATTGATATTGTAACAGCTGGTTTTTCAGCTCTGCAATCTTTAAGAGAAGCTAATTTTAAACTTGCGATACATGCACATAGAGCAATGCATGCTGCTTTCACAAGAAATAAGAAACATGGAATAAGCATGATGGTACTAGCAGATATTGCAAGGCTTATTGGGGTTGATCAATTGCATATAGGAACTGTTGTTGGCAAGTTACAAGGTAGTTTAGAAGAAGTTTCTGAATTAGAAGAAGAAATTGAAAATAAAACAGTTAAAGAAACAAAAATAAGGTTAAGTCAAGATTGGCATAGAATAAAGTCAGTACTTACTGTCTCTAGTGGTGGCTTACATCCAGGACACGGTCCGTATCTGAGAAAACCTCTTGGCAAAGACAGTGTGATACAACTGGGCGGCGGGATACATGGGCATCCTTCTGGCACACTTTCAGGAGCTAGGGCTGCTAGACAGGCGTTAGATGCTGTAATAAAAGGCAAAACTCTTAAGGAATATGCGAAGTCGCATCAAGAACTAAAAGATGCTTTGGATTTGTGGGGTTAAATGCTTTATCAAAATCTAATCAACTAATTTTAATCTTAAAGACATGTCTTTGCTAAGTTTATCAAATTCTCTTTATATATAACCTCTTTCTGGTAGAGTAAGATTACGAAGAAACATCTCTTTCACAATTCTGTATTCTGGCCTCCCAAAGTAACCATCAAGCTTTTGCTCATCAGTTAGACTTTTTAATTTTCCTCTAAAATGCAGTTCAATTTCTCCTTCTTGTTGTCTTAATGAAGATATAAGATTTTCATGAAAGCCACTAATAGATTCAGAATCATATTGTTTGTATGAATAGCCAGTATAACCATATCCATCGGTTACAATCAAGCATCTTTGAAATTCATCATATCCTATTTGAGTTTTACTAACATAAATCTCTATTGGAATATTTTTACTTTCTTTTTTAGTCATAGTAATGTTTTATAAATTAAGTATAAAAATAAATCTGTGATTTAAAATATATTACCATTAATAACCTTAAATTAAATGCCCCTGCGATTAGTCAATCCTAAGCCTAAAGATTAAATCTCCTGCATTTTCCCCTACGATAAAAGAAATTAATTATAAATATTCTTTCTATGTCCGATTCTAATCACAATAATTTTATTCATAGAAACAATGACATCAACAATAGCTCGATAATCTCCGATTCTTAGTCTCCATAATTTTTCACCCCTTAATCTTTTAAGAAATCTATAGGGGTTTTCTCTAATTGAATAAATTTTATTTAAAACTATTTCAGAATCTCTTTTTTGTAATTTTTTAAGAAAATCTTTTGCTGTTTCAGTAATCTCTATCTGAAACATTTTATTTCAGGGTTATTCCTAATTCTCTTGCAACAGATTCTATAGGATAAACTCTTCCTTTTTTAACATCTTCTAAACCTTTTTGTATTTCATTAATTTCATCTTCACTTAAACTTTCCTCTTCATAATTATTTATTAGGTTGTTTAGAACTTCATCATAAGATTGTCTTTCAAAATTTTTAAGAACTTTTAATCTTTCTAAAGTTTCAAGATTTATTTGTATAGTTGTTTTTTCCATGTTAAATTTGTAAAAATTTAATCAGACAAAAACTTCAGTTTTATATGTTATATAGTAACTATAAGTAGTATATAAACCTTTCGGTTTATGTAGCTAATTTAATCCTAAGGATAAATGCCCCCACGAGGACTTGACTAAAAAAGTTTATTTCCACAAAAAAATTCTTGTTTAAGGTCTTAAAAATCTACTGGTATCTTATATGCTTTTCCTGTGGTCTTATTTAAAGTATATCTTGTCATATAAAATGGGGTCTCCGCCTTCGGAACATCTCCTCTGTGTTTTCCAAGTGCTGGATTTCCTCTAGAACCTTTATAAAGAGTCTTAGGACCTTTATAAAGAAATACCAATAGTGCTCCTTTATATGCAGCTTCTCTAGGAAGAAAAAGCTCTGTCCCACCAAGAAGACCGGGTGTTGAACCAATAAATGCTTTTTTCCCACCAACATCAAGCTCAACACAATTAACAAGTCTCTTACTATTTGATAAAAGACATTTTTTAACAATTCCTTCAATTGTAAGATATTCTGGATCTGATTGAAGATCCAAAAATTTTTCAGAGTCAATTCTATCTGCTGTATATTTTTCAGGTTCAATTTCCATGTCTGTCATATAAAATAATAATTTTATAGGTTTTTAAATCTTTAGGTATGTCAGTAACTTTATAGTAGTACCATGCCCCAGCGAGGACTTGAACCTCGGTCTCCTCCTTTTTGCCTTGCGGCCGCAAGGAAATATTCTATCCACTGAACTACAGGGGCATAAAATAAAATAGATGATTTGGTTTATTAACTTTGTCTTAATAATATTAAAAGATGATATGTTAGTTGATGATATCGATGAGGTTATTATTCAAATAATTAATAATTTTAAGATAATATTTCATAGTATTTCCAGGTAAATTTATTTTAATAGAAAAATTAATAGTTTGTAGTATAACTTTTATTTACTCTTTTTCTTCTTCATCTTTTAGCCCGCTGGTTGTTATAAAGAAAAA
>CAZOGQ010000141.1:0-2593 GCA_964579545.1 Candidatus Woesearchaeota archaeon
AACAGGTTCAACTAATGAATAAGAATAAAAAAATGCACCATCTTCTTTGAGCTGTTCTGCAGCTGCTGTTGTAACAGGGGGGGTTGTGTCTGGTGAAGGAGGAGGTGGCGGAGAATCTCCACCATCAGTGCTTAAACAAAGCGCACGCGTAAATTTATACGCTCCGAAACACTTATCACATCCTGCAGAATTAGCATACCAACCATCTTCAGAGTAGGGTACGAACACTTCTATTCCAGTACAAACCTCACCATAACGCCCACAAGTTATATCACCAGTTTCATCATAAGAGATATCCCTTTTTGTTATAGTACCTGCAGAAGCTAAAGGGATAATAATCAAAAACAAAGTTAATAATATGCCTAAAAATATGGTTTTTTTAAAATTTTTATCTGAGATTTTTTTCATTTTCCCTCTTTTATTGATTTTATAAAGATTTTTACATTTATAAAACTTTTTCTTAATCCAAATCTACTTTAAATTTTCTCTCAGTTTTTTCGCAATTTCTTCTGCTTCTGATTGTTTTTCATATTTTTTATTAGGCCAGAGTTTTAGGCCATCGTTAGGATAACGAGGCATGACATGAAAATGCACATGCGGAATAACTTGACCAGATGCTGGAAAATTATTTATTCCAAGATTAAAACCTTGGCTTCCTAATGCTTTTATTTGAGCAACTGCAATTTTTTTGCATATAGCTAACATTGGAGCTGAGAGAGTATCTGGTAAATCCAACAAAGTTGCAAAATGTTTTTTTGGCACAACAAGAACATGACCCGGATTTACAGGACCAATATCTAAAAAAGAGAGAATTTCATTATCTTCATAAACTTTCTGACAAGGAATTTCACCCTTTACAATCCTACAAAAAATACACCCTTCTTTTTGTTCTTTTGGCATTTTACTATTAAATTTTTACTTTTTTTATTTTTTTCTCTTTAACATATATGAAATCCATCTTCTGTTTAAAATTAAATGAATTATTAGCAAAACTATTAATACAACGCTTGTTAAATTATGCATGGAAATCCATTCATGTCTTAAAAGCCCGAGTGCACTTTCAGAGCCAAATTTGCCAGCTCCTGAGCCAGAAGGCAGCATAATCCATAAAACAAAGCCAGACAAAGCTATTATAATAAAATCTATAAACATTAATAAATCTACAATAAGTTTTGCCTTGTTTATATTCATTAAAATAGAAATTTAAAAGATTATTTAAATGCTTTGTTAAATCTTAGAATCAATCTCCTTAACCTCAGCTTTTTTATTTAAATGATTATTAATAAGATAACAATCACTTTTTATTATTTTGTTTTTATTTTTTTCGATCTCTATTGTCTGAATTTTTTGTTTTGTTGTTGCTGAAACAAAAATTAAAAGAAAACCGTACATTATTCTTCCTGTTTCGTTTTTAACATGCTCAAGAGAAATTGAATGAATTTTCTCCAAACTTACAGGAAGATTAAATTTTTCTTCCATAATTCTTTTTGTTGCTTGTTTGATAGTTTCGCCAACAAGAAGCCTGCCTCCTGGCAAAGATAACTTGCCCATATATGGTCGTTTTTCTCTCTTAAATAAAAAGCAGGAATTTTTATTTCCAATAAAAATTAAAACAGCTGGTAGTACAGCTTTTTTATCAGATAAATATGGAATGAAATATTCAGATGTTTCACTTAAACTATAGTAATTATCTTGCTTCTTTAAAATATCTTTTTTCATAAGATTTTTTAAATGATATGCTAATTTATTAGACCTTTTCCCTGTTAGCTTTTCAATCTCATTAAACTTTAATCCATGATTAAATAAAAATAAATTTAAAATTTTTTTTTCAATCTTGTTTTTCATTTTAGTCAAGTTTTTTGAGGAATTATTTAAATATAAATATTATTGTGTTGAAATATGTATGATAAAAATAAAGTTCATTATATTGTTGTTACAGGAATTCTTGTTAAAGAGGACAAATATTTAATTGTAAAAAGAGCTGATTGGGAAAAAGCTTTTCCAGGAAAGTGGACAGTTCCTGGCGGCAAACTTGAGGTTTTAGATTATGTTCTTAAGGATAAAGATACAAGTCAGCACTGGTATAATGTATTTGAAAATCTTCTTAAAAGGGAAATTAAAGAAGAAGTTGGCCTTGACATACAAAATATTGGCTATGTTACAAGCATGGTTTATATTCGTCCAGATAATATCCCTTGTATTATCGTAAGTTTATTTGCAGAACCTATTAATGGAGATAATATTAGATTATGTAATGCATTAACAGAATTTACATGGGCAGACCTAGAAGAAGCTAAAAATTATGAATTAATTGAAGGAATTTATGATGAATTAATTATTTTAGATAGATTTCTAAAACAGGGGGAGAATATGGTTTGGGAAAAGCAAAATACAGATGGCAACTGAAAAAACACTTGTTTTTGTAAAGCCAGACAATCTTGAAAAAGCCAGCGAAATACTGGATTGTTTAGATGATTTATTGAATTATGATTTTATGCATTCAGAACCAATTAAGATTACTCAGATTCCTGAGAATTTAATAATTGCTCAAAGATATCTACACACTTTTAGTGTGTAGCATAACTTATTTCTA
>CAZOGQ010000142.1:0-2533 GCA_964579545.1 Candidatus Woesearchaeota archaeon
AATTTGTGCTGCATGCAAATCTGTCGTTATAACCCTTGAGGCTCTTAAAGAAATTGCGTCTGCAACAAGCCTTGCTGTTATTGGAACATGCGGCTTATCTTTTCTGTCTTGTCTTGAAAACTTTAAGTACGGCAGTACATTAATTATAGAATCTGCTGAAGCTCTTGAAATTGCATCATTAACAACAAGTAATTCAGAAAGCCACTTGTCTGGTTCTTTGCTTGAATCATGAACAAAGAAAACTTTTTTATGTCTTAAATTTGTAGGAATATAAGCGTATACTTCGCCATCAGGAAATCTGCTTATTTCAACATTAGCAAGTTCGACCCCTTCCCGATACTTGCTAAGAATTTTCCTTGCTGTTTCTGCTGAAAACTCCCAAGAATCACTTTTGCTATCTGCTAAGATAACTGCTTTTTCCATTCAAAAATGAAATCTGAAATTATTATAAGCTTTATTGTAATGCAAAGCATATATAAACTTGTGACATTCCCCATAGCCATAATGAGTTAGGCATTTTGTAAATGTCAAAATCCAAACATCTTATACTTTACAAGCCGTGTCACAATTCAGAACTGGCTTGAATAAAGCATTCTAAGGAGCGATGAATTTTAGTTAATAATAAAAGATTCATTGATATACTTTTGTTTAATAGCAAGATAATTATAGGCAGCCTGTTTAATGCAGGTTTTTTAGCGGGTTCAGCTACAACCAATTGAAACGATTCAATGAGCTATAACAAGCCCATTCTTTTTTTAATAATTCTTTATATAGATAATTTTGATTATAATTCACTTCTAAGCTAAAGCAAGAAAGATTCTTGTAATGATTCATTAGCTAAATAGTCTATAAATCTTTTTAGTTGTTACCACTATAAAGAAATTACTAAAAGAAAGATTTATAAACTTGTATTTTTTAAATTTTCTATGGCATATCGTATTCGTATCATAAGCACTTATCCACCAGAACATTGCGGTATTGGGATATTTACTCGTAACTTAATAAATGCTATAGGAAAAGATTTTGTAAGCGAAGTTAGTTCTATGAGGGTTGCGGCAATTGATGCTTCAGGATTACATTATAATTTTCCTGCAAATGATTTAGTAATAGATAAATATAATCCAAAATCTTGGGGGAGAACAGCTTCGCTCATTAATTCAGAAACATTTGAAACTGAAGAGGATTATGTTCTAATAATGCAATATGAATTTGGACTAGATCCAGATGAAAAACGTAATGATGGTAGGGGAAACAATTTTGTTGAAGTATCAAAAAAATTTAATCAAAATAAAAAATTTCATTTTGATAAAGAGCCGATTTCTATTGCATACTTACATACTGTTCTTAGAAATCCAAATAACCACCAGAGGGAAGCATTGCAAGATCTTGCTAAATACAACGATGGAATAATTGTTACAACTAATGGCGCAATTAAGACGCTAACATCAGATACTTATGGAATTGACAATCAAAAAATTAAGCATATATCTCATGGAGTTAGATTTCAAAATCCTTCTGAATTGGAAAGGCTGGAAAAAAAGAAAAAATATGGTTTAGAAGATATATTTCTTATTACTTCTCTCGGATTTATCTCTGATTCAAAACGCCTAGATCTTAACATCAGGGCACATGCTGCATTCTTGAATATGTGCACACCAAAACAAAGAGAAAAAATTCTTTATTTAATCGCAGGGCAATATCATCCTGGTTTTGTTAAAGCAAACGGTGGAAAAAATTATAGGGAATATAAAAATCTACTAGAAAAAATAATCAAAGACAGTGGGTTGAAATTTCGTGAAACAGAGAAGCTTGAAGATATCAAATCAGAAAAAGTTGAGAATTTAGATGTGCTATTTGTTTCGACATTTTTAAAAGAAGAGCAATTATTAGGTATTAGTTGTGCAGAAGATGTTGGAATTCTGAATTATAAAGACAAAGAACAAATATCTAGTGGTGTATTTTCAGATAAACTCGGCACAGGAAGAGTGGCAATTTGTAGTGATTTTGATTATGCCAAAGAAATGATTAGATCACCAACTGGAAGCGCCAATAAAAGGCCATTTATAGGAGATTGTGGTATTTTAGTAGATACTGGTAAAAAATCTGTAGACCAAATAACTAATGCTCTTTATTATTTATTAACTCATCCAAATGAACGTTTTTCTATGGAAGTTCGTGCTCATGAAAAGGGTCGCGGCATGAGATGGCATGAAGCCAGCAGAAGTTTATTAGATTATCTCGGGCTTATTAAAGCAGTAAGAAAAAGAAGTGTTGGTAGAGAAGAAGTGATTAATGGAGATATATAATTCTCTTAACTTATATAATCGCTCAAGGATATCTACACACTTTTTAGTGTGTAGCATAACTTATTTCTGTTTGATTTAACATGAAACACTGAGCTTGACTTTAGTTCATTGAATGAGTCTCAATGTAGCTGGAGCTTTCTTATTAATAAAACTTACAGGGGTTTGAAAATACAAAAACAAATTTTAGTTAGCGAGAGCTATAATAAAAAATATGAAGATAAATATGA
>CAZOGQ010000143.1:0-2508 GCA_964579545.1 Candidatus Woesearchaeota archaeon
AAACTTTAAATTTTGAATTTTTCTATTTTTTAAAATGGAGTATGCAACACCTGAGCAGAGAAAAAGCAAGAAGCAGCTTAAAAAAAAGCGGAAGCAGAGAGTTTATAAAAGAGGCGGTAAGTTTAGAACAGTAAAATTAGAAAAAGGTAAAGAAAAGGAAAAATAATTTAAAAATCTAATTTTGTTGATATAAATAACGCTAATAAGTTTAAAAACCCCCTATAATAACAGGTAATAATTATTAAGATAACTTACGATATTCTTAATATTTACTTTTTTGAAGATTAAGATTTAATAATTCAATTTAATAATACAATATTATATTACGGACAATATATTAACTAAACATATAATTTTAATGTTTTTATGAATATTGTGGAGCATTCTTTTATGATGATAATCATTTTATCAATAATCCAAAATTCTGTATCAGAAACTTTATTGACATAATGCAAAGTATTAAATATGGTTTTTATTATTTTTATTTAATTGATAAATATTAAAGTTAAAAAGAGGTAATAATATAAAAAATGCAGGAGATGTTTTTTCTTTATGTTCTTGCTCTTGCATATATTATTTTTGCAATTATTCAAGATGTGAGGAAAAGAGAAGTTGCAAATTGGCTTAATTTTTCACTTGTTGTTTTTGCTCTTACCTATAGATTATTTTATTCAATTTTTTCGCTTAATTTTTGGTTTTTCATTTATGGTTTGTTTGGCTTTGCATGTTTCTTTATTCTCGCACACATTTTTTATTACTCTAAACTTTTTGCAGGCGGCGACGCAAAACTTTTGATGGGAATTGGTACTATTCTACCATATTCATCTTTTTTAAGTAGCTTTCGTGTTTTAATTTATTTTATTTTCTTATTGCTCATTGCAGGCTCACTTTATTCTCTTGTCTATAGTATTATTCTTGTGCTTAGAAATAGAAAAAAATTTTTCAAGCAGTTTTCTCTGCAGTTTGAAAAAAATAAGGCTTTATTTTTCTATTTTTTAGTTTTTGCTGTTATTTTTTCTGTTTTGATTTTTTTAACCTGGAGTTTTATTGAAGCTTCATCATTTTATCTTTTTGTTATCCCTCTTTTAATCTTATTATTTCCTTTATTGTTTTTTTATTCTAAAGCAATAGAAGAATCTTGTATGGTTTTTAATATGCCTGTTTCAAGATTAACAGAAGGAGACTGGCTTTATCAAGACATTAAGATTGGTGGAAAAAAAATAAGAGCGAGATGGTCTGGTTTGTCTGCCAGTGAGATTAAATTAATTAGAAAATACAAAAAGAGAGGAAGAGTTAAAATAAAACAAGGAATTCCATTCACACCAAGTTTCTTACTCGCATTATTGTTTTTATTATGGAATCCTTCTTGGTATTTTATATGATTCTGATTTTCCAAGTTTCTTCGCCCATGGTTTTTTTATTTTCTCTATTGTTGATTTTTTCTTTATTAGTTTTTTAGAAATTTTCTCTAATTCTTGTTTTTCTGTTTTTTGTCTTGGAAAATCTAAATTAGTATCAGAGTAAATTGGAATTAAATTAATAATACAATGCCCTGGTTTACAACTCGTCATGATTTCAACACTAACCGCCTTCATCTTATTTCTCAGTTTTCTTGATATTTTTTTTGCAAAAGTAAAAGTCGTTGTAGGTATTTTAGATATCTCCGCAACATGCTTTTTTGGAATAATAATCACATGACCCCTTGATATTGGATTTATTTCTAAAACTGCTATGTTATCTTTATTTGAGTCTATTTTTGTCGAATTAATCTGTCCGTTTACTATTGCACAAAATACACATTCTATTTGTTGTTTTTGTCCTTGCTGGCCTTTAGTCTGCGTTCGTGCTTGTTTTTGCATTGCTTGATTTTGTTTTAAAAATTGTTCAAGTTGTTCTGCTGTCATGTCCTGTATTTGTTTTTTTGCAGCTTTTTTTTGTTCCTCTCTTACAGACCAAGATTTTATTTGTTTTAATATTTGTTCCTTTATCTGCTTTGTTTGCTCTTCAGTTAACATAAAAAACAAAAGAAAAGAATCCTTAAAAATGTTTATAAAACAACTTAAAATGTTAAATTAGTAACTGATATATTGATAAATTCTACGAAATAATTCTTAAGAGCTTATATATATTGTCAATATAACCTTATTTCGGGATAACACATGACTTTGCATAACAACAAGATTTATAAACTAATTTTAAATCAAAACTATATGTATTTGGAGGTAAATTAAAATTATAATCCCAATTCGTTGTTTTTCATGTGGAAAGCCAATTGCTCATTTATGGGTAGAGTACAAGAAAAGAACAGGAGCAGGAGAAGATGCTGGAAAAGTTTTAGATGAACTTGGTTTAGAAAGATATTGTTGTAGGGCTGTTTTCTTAGGACATGTTGATATGCTTGAGCAAGTAAATAAGTTCAAGAAGTTTTAGAGTTATCAAAATTTTTTTATGTCAGAAATTGAAAACCACATAATTTATTAAGTGGTTTATATTAAACACTATTTTCAA
>CAZOGQ010000144.1:0-2437 GCA_964579545.1 Candidatus Woesearchaeota archaeon
AGAATATCCAAAGGTAAAAGTAGAAATCGGGAAACTCCTTAATAGGGTAAATGTTTATGGCCATGACTTAGTTAGTGCATTAAGAGCAAGTGCAGAAACAACCTCAAGCAAGAATCTTTCAGAATTATTCAGTGGTTTGTCAACGACAATAACTACTGGAAGCAGTTTACCTCAATTTCTTGATGAAAGAGCAGAAACTCTTCTTTTTGATTACAAATCAGAGAAGGAAAAATATATCAGGGCAGCTGAAATATTTATGGATATCTATCTTGGAGTTGCTGTTGCTGCACCAATGCTGCTAACTCTATTGCTTGTTATTATGGGTATTGGTGGAATTTCCACTGGAATGTCTGTAGGAACAATGACTACGATGATAATTGCTATAATCGCTGCACTTAATATATTATTCATTGCATTTTTGCATATGAGGCAGCCACAATTTTAAAAATGAAAATTAAAAAAATACATTGGATGGGTCTGATTTTGGCAGTGATAGTCTTAGTTCCAACAATTATTTTACTTAGAGAAGAGAAAGTATTTTATTTTGTTGTTGGAATTGCAGTTATTCTCGGTGCTCTTCCTTTTGTTACGTCTCTTATAATGGAAACAGAAAGAGAAAGAGAAAAAGAAGAGATGTTTTTAGAGTTTTCAAGAAATCTTGCTGAAAGCGTCAAGTCTGGAACACCAATAAGTAAGAGTATAATTAATCTAAGAAACAAAAGTTATAGTTCACTCACACCGCATGTTGTTAAACTGTCAAATCAGATTGAGTTAGGAATACCTGTAAAAAAAGCTTTCTCAACATTCTCAGAGGATATAGGCAGTAAGGTTGTGACAAGGGCAATAACACTTATAACAGAAGCAGAAAAGTCTGGAGGAAATATAGAAGTAATTCTTGATTCTGTTGCAAAATCTGTAGCTATGGTTGATAAGCTAAGAAAAGAAAGAAAAGTTGCTGTCTATAATTTAGTTGTTCAAGGTTATGTAATTTTCTTATTATTTTTAGTTACAATAATTATTGTTCAATTCAAGATATTGCCTATAACAACAGAAATGCCTGCAACAGAATCAGATTTAGGAGGGATTATTTCTTCTGAAAAAGTAAATCCAGAAGAGCTGGCCGATTCATTCCTATACTTGTTACTTGCACAGGGATTTTTTACTGGCCTTGTAATTGGTAAACTTTCAGAAGGAAGCCTTAAACCTGGAATAAAACACTCTTTTATATTAATGGCACTCTCATTGCTGGTTTCAAGTATTATGAGGTTGTTTTTTTCATAGCATAAAATGAGAAAAAAAGAAAAAAAAGCTGTAAGCCATGTAGAGATGATGATATCATTTGCAATATTTATAATTTTCATATCCTTGTTTTTCATATTTTTCAATCCATTTAAAAGAGCTACTGTGTCAAACGAGTCTCTGTTAGATGCAGTTGATTTTGGCATCAGAAAAAACGCCACAGTTGATTTTACAACTTCGAGTTTGGCTATTAACGAAGATGCTTATGACGGTCTTACTGAAGATTGTTTAGAAGTAGAAGGAGTTTCAGAAAGAAATGTTATTGTTAAGAATGAAACCAGTATAGTAGATTCAAAAGTTATTGCAGCAGGAAGGCGGTTGCGTATAAAAAAATCAGGGAGATTTTATTATATATATCATTCATTAGGGCTCCGGCATGGTTCTAGTGTTGAGCCTTGTGAAAAAATCAATGAGGCAAACTATACATTCGGCGTTACAAAGACAAGAGGAATCCCTACACTTGGTTTTTTAGCTGAACTAAACAAAACATATTGGGAAAATTATGATCAGTTGAAGGATGAATTTAATTTTCCTAAATCAAAAGATTTTGGTTTTGTTATTCGTAATGAGTCAGATGATATCTTATTTGATTCATCAAGGAAAACCTTAAAAGCATTTGATGTTATGACAAGACAGGTGCCGCTTGAAATAATCAATGAAACAAATGCAGACCTTATTTTTGCAGAGCTGCAAATACTTACTTGGTAAAATGGGAAAAATCAAAATTACAAAAGATAAAAGAGCTTGGCTGAAAATACTAGAAGTATTTATTGCAATTACGCTAGTTTTTAGTGTTGCGATTATTGTTTATTCTAGGACAACAAAAGAAACAGAAACTGGGACAGAGATAAAAAGAATAGAAAGAGTAATTTTGCAAGAAATCTCTCGGAATGATGAAATGAGGACCGCAGTTTTAGAAAATGATAACACTTCAGTAAGAAACTATGTTCGTTCAAGAATGCATCCATCTCTAGACTCTGATGTTACAATATGTAAGTTAGACGAAATATGTAATATTTATGTGAAGGGGAAAGATGTTTATGTTGATGAGACAGTGATAAGTGCTAATTTAACTTTATATGAGCCAAAAAGATTAAGACTTTTTGTTTGGAGAAAGTGAAAAAATTTATATCAAAAA
>CAZOGQ010000145.1:0-2311 GCA_964579545.1 Candidatus Woesearchaeota archaeon
CAGTTATAATGACAAAAAATTCTGGGTTAGCAGAGAGTCATAGAAAACATTTTGAATTATTATGGAAAATTGCTAAGAAAAACCGCAAAAAATAACTACAATGCCTTTTCAAGCTCTTCAGAAATTCTACCAATATTATCTAAGATATAAGCATGAGTTTTTTGTATAATTATGTTCTGCATTTCTTCTCTTAGTATGCCATGACATCTTGTTATATCTCTTTCAGGGAAATCAACTACACCAAGTTCCAGATAACAATCCATGCTTTTACCTTCTACACTCTCCATTTCTATACCTCCCCTCTTAATCTTAACCAGTTCTACATTAATCTTACAGTTTTTTTTAAATTCGCCGCCCCACACTCTACCTCTTATCCTATAACGCCAGACAGCTTCTTCTCCATCATTAAGATAACTTGCTTTCTTGCATCCTCTCAATGAACTATCAAAACAAGTTCTGTTTTGACATTTTTTTGTGTAGAAAAATGTTAAGAATATTACTGCAACAAAAACTATAATTAAGACAAATATCCACCACTTTTTTACCATATTATAATGTACAAATTAGGTTTTTTAAATGTTTTTCTTTTCTTCGACATCTTCTAGTAATTTTAATCTTTCCTGTAAATAAGATGAATAAGACAAAAAAGAATCTTTTTGCATATTATAGTAAAGGACGCAAGTAATTCACCAAAATAGCGCCTTTACTAGATAGAAAAAGACATAAAATGAGCAAAAATTAATGTCTTTTGCTATAATTATTAAAATTTTATTTTCAGAATCATGAGTATAGCTAAAAGGTTTTGATAGACTTTTATTAAAAAAGTAATGGAAAATCGATTTACAATTTTCAATTCTTATTGTATTTTTTCTTGTTATAATTCCTTCTGCTGATGCATCTATTAATTCAGATATGTTGATTCCTCTTTTAAAAACTAAAAACTCATTAATTCCATCTTTGTTTCTTCATCTATGTATGTAAAATTCTTAGCAGCTAGATACTTACATCCAGAGTTTTCTGCTTCTCTTATTATTGGCTGTGTTACCTTGCCGTCTGTAACTATAGCAAATATATTATTAATCCTTGGAATAACTCTCAATAAATTTGAAGAACTACATTTTTTTATAATCTCCAACTTAGAATCAAAGATTACTGCTTTTTTTGTTCCTTCAATATCTAAAGCTACCTCTTTCAGTTGCTTTCTTTCTTCTTCGCTTAACTCTCCCTCTTCTATTTTTTTTATTATTTCTTTTTTCTCTAGCTTTCTAGTCCCATAATCTTCTCTTATTATCTTTCCTTCAACTCTTCTTTTTCTACCCTTAAAATTATTTTTATTTCTTTCAAGAGCTTTCTTAAACTCTTCTGCAGAGACTTTTTTTCTTAAACACATTAAGATTTCTTTTTCAGTTAGCTCCTCTACTTCTTTACCATCTGGAGCTACTGTAACATAACTTATTTTTGCATTATTTATTACATTTTTTGCTATCAATTTACCACCCCTATCTCCATCAACAAACAAAATCATTTCTTTGTCTAAACTTAGTTCTTTTATTGCCTCTGGTAATATTGTTCCATTCATCCCAATAACATTGGTAATTTTATTTTTTATCAAATTAATAACATCCGCTCTTCCTTCAACAACAATTATTTCCTTACCAAGGATATCACCTGAAGGTAGTTTTTCTTTTCCATACTCCTTTAGTTTTGAAAGTCTTGAGGACTCCAAAACAGCATTTTCTATATCTCTTGATTCTATTGAACCTCCAATTTTTTCAAGTAGTTTCTTTGCTCTCTCAATAATATATTCTCTCTTATTCCCCCGCACATCTTCTATTTTCTCAATCTCTATTTTTGCATCTGTTGGACCAATTCTTTCTATTGTTTCAATTGCTGCCGCTATTATTGTTGTTTCAGACTTATCAAGAGAACTAGGAACTTGTATCTCTCCAGTTGTTTTCCCATTATCTGAATGCACTGTTACATCTATTCTTCCTATTTTACCTTCTCTTTGTAGTTCCCTCATTTCTAGTTCATGTCCAAGTAAACCTTCTGTCTGACCAAATAAAGCACCTATAACATCTGGTTTCTCAATTGCTCCATTAGCTGTGAACTTTGCGTATATCATATATTTTATTGATACTGGACTTATTTTTGCCATTTTCCCACCTAGAAAAATATATCTTAAATTTAATGCTCTTACAAATACACTTCACCAGTAAAATTAGCATGATGCTAAAAAATAAATTGACTAGTGATTTTCATGTTTTGTGTGATTCGTGATAATCTGATGATATACTTTTCTTTATATTTA
>CAZOGQ010000146.1:0-2244 GCA_964579545.1 Candidatus Woesearchaeota archaeon
TTCTAAAAATACTGTTTTTGTCATGTCATAAATTGAAACCACATACTTTAGTATGTAGTTCTGTTGAATTTAATTGTTTCAATTTCTGATCATCCTAAAATCCTAAACAAACCAACACTTTTAAGTGTTGGTAAAACATAAGGATTTTTTGATATTCTAGTAAGATTTTTGGAGTTTTTAAATGTTTCTATTTTTAGCTCTTAAAGGCTAAGACTTTTAATATAAAGAAAAGGAAAGTTTTTAAGTTAATTTACAGTATATTTAATATGAAAATAAAAAAAGAGGATTATGATAGAATAAAAAGAAATATTATTAAAAAATTATATTCTGTTAAAGCTTTTCATAAAGGCCATTTACTTTTTGAAAGATTGCAGAGAGGCATTCCTTCACATCTAAGAGGTTGTGTGAAAGATGTTTTAAGGGATTTAGTAAAATCTAGTCTTGTGATTAAATATGCTAAAACAAAATATGGTGATGCATATCAACTTAATATCCAAAAGCTAGAAGAAATAGAAAAGATTATATTTAAATAATCTTTAACTAATTAAATCAACAACTTTATAAATCCCTTTTCTTTTCTATGTTTATGAAAAAGAGTAAAGTAAAAAAGAATAATAAAGAGAGCAAAGCAAAAGATGTTCTAAAAGTTCAGCGGCTTTCACGAGAAGCTGAGTTGCCAGAATATGCGATGAAAAGTGATGTTGGTTTTGATTTAAGAGCAGCTGAAACCAGGAATATTGAACCGTATCAACAGAAAAAAATTAAAACAGGCATTGTTATTAAAATTCCTGAGGGACGCGTCGGTCTGATAAGAGACAGAGCAGGAATAATAACAAAATTAGGGGTTCATACTGTTGCAGGAACATTTGATCCTGATTATCGAGGAGAAGTTTCTGTTGTTCTTGTAAATTTTGGTGAAGAAGCTGTTACAATTGAAAAAGGCATGAGAATAGCTCAAATGATTATCTTACCTGTAACAAAAGTTAAAATTCAAGAAGTTAAGGAACTTGATAAAACGCAGAGACATGATAAAGGTTTTGGCTCGACTGGAATAAAAGACATAATTAAACTTGGTAAGATGATGAAAAAGTGAAAAATGCCAAAAAAGAAGAAAATTTCCTGGAAAGAAAATTGGTTTGATTATTTTTTGAAATTTATGTTTATTGTCTTTATAATCTTGTTAATTATAATTTTGATTAAGGAGGGCTTTCCATTACCATGAAAAAGTTTGGTTGGATAGATATATTAATAATTATACTATTTTTATTATCTGTATATTTTATACTTACAAGAATAGTTGGTAAATCAGCTTCAGAACTTGCAATTGGTATTACTTTATTTAGTTTATTAGCTGTGGTCTTATATAAATTAAACAGAGAAATTGGCGAATTTAAAATAAAAACAGTAAATAGCTTTAATAAATTAAGAGAAGATACATCTCTAATAAAAGAGAAATTAAAAATTTCCATAAAATGAAAGTTTCAAAGATAATGAAAAAAGCAATTGCTTCTGAATCTAATATTACAATTAGAGAAGCAATTAAAATAATGTCAAAGGAAAATATAGGTTCGCTTATTGTTTTGGATAAAAATAAACTTGTAGGAATAATAACAGAAAGAGATATTCTAAAAAATACAGACAAGCTTGGTTCAAAAATTTCTAGTATAATGTCTAAGGATCTAGTAACTATAAGCGTAAATGATAGTATAGACGCTGCTGCTCTTTTAATGTCTAAACACAAGGTAAAGAGATTACCAGTTGTTGAAAAAGGCGAACTTTTAGGAATAATAACAGCAACAGATCTTGTGGCTAATTCAGATGACTTAAATGAAGATTTTTATTTTGATTGAAAAATCATTTTTCAATTTTGCTTATTCTCTTTTTAAGTCTATATTTCTTATAAAATTTTTTAACTTCTTTTTTTGTAGCTTTTCTAATAAGATGTAAATAATCTTTTACTTTTAATTTTTCTATTTTAATTGGTTTAACTGTTTTCCCTGAAACCCATTGAGATGAATTTTTATGACTTTTAAAAAACCCCTCAACAGGAAGGGTATATAAGTAAATATATTTTTGTTTTGGCCACCCTTCGTAGATGATTGCTTTTTTTCTTTTTTTAAAATCTAAACCTGAACATCCAACACCCCTGCTACTAATTAAGGCCATTGAAATAGCTTTATTTTTTATATCTGAAGCATAAACTCCTTTTTTGAGATTTTCTTTGCGGTTTCCCATATCATTGGG
>CAZOGQ010000147.1:0-2233 GCA_964579545.1 Candidatus Woesearchaeota archaeon
AAGGTGCAAATTTTCTGAATATAAGCTTACCAAAAATCTGTTGTATGCTTTTTATGTTGTATTGATGCATCATAGCATAATAATAAATAATCCCCCCAAATAAAGAGTAGATTTTTATCTGTTCCTCAATGTTTAAAACACCAAGGTCAGCTAATATTTCTCTGATTTGTTTAAATTGGAAAGGTCCTAAGAACAAGATATTACTTGCTCTTTTGAAAAGCGGAGACCCTTTACTAATGAATATTTTTTTTATCATACCAACACTAGAGCCACTTAGTATTAAGAAGATTTTTGAGTTTTTTTTGTAGATATCCCAATATTTTTGTAGCTGTGTTATAAAAGAAGGATTTAGTTTAGAAAATCTCTGAAATTCATCTATTGAAATTATTAAAGGAATTTTTTGTGTAAACACCAGCTCTAAAAACTTCTCCCAAGAGTCTATTGTAATATAACTAGGTAACTTCAATTTTTCTATTAGATATCTGCTGAATTCTTCTAATAAACTTTTTTCTGGCTTTTCAGGATCAACATAAAGGTATATGCCCCTATCATTATAATTCTGTAAAAATTTTAAAATCAATTCTGTTTTTCCTATCCTTCTCCTGCCTGTTATTACTATTATTGTTGGCCTTTTTCTATTCAAGCTTTCCAACTCATTCAATTCTTCTTTTCTATTGTAAAATCGCATTTTAAAAAATGATTATTTTTATAATCATTATAATTATAATTACTATTTAAATCTTTCGGTTTAGAATTCTTTAACTATTAGAATGTTACAATTACTATTTTAAATGGCGAAAGCTTTTGCTTATATCATAACAGATTCACAATTACTCGCCTCTTTCTCGGACCATCAAAGTCTGCTAATGCGATGCCTTGCCATGTACCTAGTTGTAGTTTATTATTCTCTATCGGAATAATCTGGCTTGGGCCAATAATACTGGCCTTAATATGAGCATCTGCATTTCCGTCTGTTTTATCATGCTTCCAAATACCTTTAGGAAATAATTTTCTCAGGGCATCAAGAATATCATCACAAACAGCTTCGTCATAGTTTTCATTTACAATTATAGCTGCTGTTGCATGTGTTGTGTAAACAAGACATGCTGAACTTTTTTCCTTGTTTTGTTTCTTTTTTTGTTCTAATAGTTTTTCAACTGCTTCTTTAACCTGATTTGTTATATCTATAATTTCTTCTCTCTTGTTTGTCTGAATAAAAAATTCCATGAAGTATAAAGAATGCTATTGTTTTTATAATTTACTGAAAATGATGAGTTTGCCTTCAGCTCGCTCGTTTCTTGATTTGTCTGTTACCTCAACCCGTAGCTTGTATACTTCACAGATATTTATGAATTTAATATTAATAGTTATATTGCATATGTCAAGAACCTGCCACTAAAAGTGGCAGGCATGTTTCAGGTTCTTTAGCATCTCAAAAATCCTACTCTTACTCAAAGATAAATCAACGAGGGTAAAGATTTCTGAAGTCTTAAAATAATTGAATTACTAAAATAATTACTAACACCTATTATACATAGAATCTATAAATATGGGCTATAAATTATTATCTATTGCATATTGCAAAATTTTAAAAGCTGAGACAAGATCAATATAATATGGAAAAAACAGTCTCTGAAAATAAAATTGAAAAATATCGGGAAATAACAGAAAAAGCTCTTGAGATAGCAAAGAAAAATATTGCAAAAGGCAGGGAAAAAGAAGCTGCTGAGATAATTAAAATGGTTTCAGCTTACCTGTCTGATGCGGGATATTTTAAACAAAAAGGCAGTTATGTAAATACTCTCAGTTGCATAAATTATGCACATGGCTGGCTTGATGCTGGTGCCAGGCTTGGCATTTTTAATGTTAAAGACAACAAGCTTTTTACAATAAAATAAAAACATAAAAAGCTTGAGTAAAATAAATAAAAGTAAAGTTCTTCTGCAATACAATGGCTCTTTCTTGTTTAATTTGTTTTTTCTCCGAATGTCTTTCCTGGCTTTTATTAAATAATAAGTGAGAAACAATAATCAAATATACAGCGAGACTAATTACATTTCCAATAATATTTCTGCTTAGAGAAACTACTGAATATATAATCCCAAGACAAGCCATAATCACTGCGCCGAATCTTGCCCATATCTTGCATTTTATTAAATCCCTTGCAATAAAAAAACTATAGGAAAAGACATTAGTTTTTACCCATTTTATGTCTTTTCCTATCTAGTAAAGG
>CAZOGQ010000148.1:0-2185 GCA_964579545.1 Candidatus Woesearchaeota archaeon
CAGTTGCTTCTTTTCCTAATGAAAAAGATTTTTTTAATATGTACAATCCTATTATTAAAGCTAAAATCGAATCAATATAAATCCAATAAGGCATAATAAATAATCCAACTAAAACAGCTATGGAAGTATAAACATCAACTCTATCATGAACGCCATCTGAAAGCAAACTAAGAGAGTTTTCTTTTTTACCATAATGAATTTTTAATCTTGCCATAATCTCATTTAAAACTACTGATAAGAACATTATTCCTAAAGCCAAATAGCTAATTGAAACTATTTCTGGATTTAAAAATCCTTGATAAGCCTCATAAATTATCCAAATCCCTGTTCCAAATAAAAGAATAGTTATTATTAACCCAGATAAAACTTCAAATTTATAATGTCCGTAAGGGTGTTTTTTATCAACTGGTTTTTTTGCAATTTTTATCCCAATTAAGCTTACTCCAGAAGATATGACATCCATGGCTGAGTGAATTCCTTCAGCTAAAACTGAGGCTGATTTTGCCAAAAATCCTATTATAAGTTTTCCTATTGCTAAAATTAAATTTACAAATACTGAAATTCCAGCTATTTTTTCTTTCATCTTAAATTTTAAATTAGTCGTGCTCTTCAAAAACTTTATCTTGTTCTTTATCAGATTTTCTCAGCCATTCTACAAGCATCGCCACGTGCTCTTTCTCTTCATTCATATTATGTAAAAGTATTTTTTTCAGCTCCTCATCTTTAGCTTCTGCTAATCTTGCTGCATAATTATTTACTGCTTCAAGTTCTTCAATAAGAGAGTTTCTTGCAAATTCTAAGTCAAGATCTTTTTCAGAGAGTTTCCAATTTTTATGTGCATCTGTCACCATTCTATTTATTGTTTTGAAGTTTTTAGGTCTTTTAATCTTTTCTCTATTTCCTGCATTTCTTGTTTTAAAGCTCCTAACTCTTGTTCAAGATATTGTTTTTCTTGTTTTTCTGTTATTGTTGTTGGTATTTGTTGTATAGGCATTGCGGCTTGTGTAAATCTTGTTCTCCAAACAAACCCTCTTCCTCTTCCAAATCCTCTTCCAAATCCTCTGCCTCTTCCAAAACCAGGATTTATAAATCCAGGCATTTCATAACCTGCGCAATAACCTGCTCCACGACCAGTCATTGGTCCTTGTCCATCAGGACCTGTTCCATCTCCTCTAGGCATTTTATACCTCCTGCCTCTCGGCAAATTTAATTTAGTTTGTTATGAATAGTACCCATTACGAATATCTATTCATAATATATAATGAATGGGTATTCAATACTTATAAATCTTTCGGTTGCTGGGGAAATAAAGAATCAGGAAAAGTTTCTTTTACCCCTGCTTATCTCCTTTGTTTTTTGCTCAGCCAATAAGCTGCAGCTCCGGTAAAACCTATTTCTTTCCTAGTTGTTGTAACAATTTCTGGAATTGGTAATGACTTAAGTTGAAATCTACTAGCCCTGTCTCTAAATTTTTGTATTGCACCACCATATCCATAAAATAAAATGTCTTTGTCATAAGTCTGGCCGCCCATACAACCAATTATATCGAGTGGCCTGTATAAACCATTTATTATGCCGAATGAATATGCCATTGCTCTAACTTGTTCATCCTGTATATCTCTCTGGGGGTTCATATTTGGATGTACTCTCCAGGCATTATAAATATCTTTTGTTGTTATATTTGAAGTAACTTTTAAGAAAGCAGTTTCATCTCCAGATAATAGCTGTTTTAAATTAACTTCTGCTTTTGCAGCTGTGTTGCATGATTAATGCAACGTAGACTGTTTTATGTTTATATTAAATAATCTTAAATGGGCTTTGTATTTTCTTAGTAAGCGTTTGACTTTATTGCTATCCTTATCCCTGATAATAATGACTCCTTTAGCAGGTTTTATGTGGGGAATGTCATCTAACAAACCCTTTCTTTGATATTCATACGCCCCTTTATTGGTTTTGTCTATATAGCCCATAAATTCCCTTTTGAAAGCACTCCTAACATCATGATTGACTTTTCCAAGAGAATAACAAATCAATACAGCTTTCATGTATATACTACAGAACAATAATATTTAAATCTTGTTACTAACTTAACAGTTAGTAAAATGGCAAAGAAAAAGAGGTACGATGACCATCGTAACTGGCAAAAATATAATGAAGAGTTAGTCATGCGAGGATACTTTTACTT
>CAZOGQ010000149.1:0-2160 GCA_964579545.1 Candidatus Woesearchaeota archaeon
GCTAAGTCAGTTCCATCTTTATTCATTGCATGCTCGCCGATACCTCTTTCTCTAATAAGGGGTGAAATTTTATCTTCCGGCAAAATTTCTCCTATAAATCTTACATCAGGAAGCTGAGAGACAGCTTCAACATCTCTAGAAGGAATAGAAGCAAACCAAGCTTTGTTTGGAATGTAAGATAATAATTTAATTCCTTTTGCTTCAAGCATTTTCCTTTCTTCAATTGATGGATTTTTATTAAGCTGGATTAAAACATGGGCTCTTTCAGGCATTGCTTCTATCTTCGCCTTTGTAGAAGCACTTATTCCTTCAATAGGAATAAATCTTCTTGACTTAAGCAAGATTTCATCAGAAATAGAATTTAAAGAATTTTGATTATCAACTTTTATATCTTATATTTTTCAAATCTCTCTCTTTTCTGTTTCTTAGCTTTTATTATCTTATTATCTTTTTTATTTTTAATGCTTATTACCTTTCCTTGTTTTCCATCTGAATAAGCTGCAACAAGTTCTGTTGCTAGCTTTATATCTTGTTGATTTTCAACTAGCGCTGTTGGACCAGGGGTTTGCGGCTCTAATACTATATAATTTGCTTTATTTTTTTTGTTTAATTGTTCTAATTTATTATTTTCCTCTTGATTTCTGCCAATAATTATTTTGTCCTTGTCTGAGAAATGCCTTCCCACTTTTAGCAGGTCAATATCTTCTGTTTTTATCTCATCAATTTCTTTGTTGTCAAATAAATATTTCAGTTTTTTTGAGAATTCTTTTTCACACAACAAACAGCCACCAGCAGGATTTGGATAATTTATCTTGTATTTTTTTGCAAGCTCGATCTGTTTTTTTCTTTGTCTTCCTTCAATGGCCAGCAATTTTTCTCTTTTTATCAGCTTTTCTCTCTCTGATTCTGTTTCTGGCAAAAGTTTTGCAGACAATGGTCTAAGAAGTCTTCCTTGCAATTTTGCTTCTTGTTCTACAATCTGCATTGCTTTTTTGTTTTGTGAAAGAGGCCTTTCACCAAGAACCTCTCCTGTAGCTATAAAATCTATCTTAAGTTTCTTCATTAATTTTCCTGCCTCTTTTAACAAAAAAATTCTGCAATCAATACAGGGATTCATGCCAGAGCCTCGAGAAAATTTTGGTTTTTTGATTATTTTTAAATACTCTTCCAAGAGTTTTCCCTTTGTGCAATCTACTATATGTAGTTTAATACCCCGTATCTGGCTGAAGCCAAAAGCATTATGTTCCTTACAACAGCCTGTATTAAATGGTAATCTAAAGAAAACTGCAATAATATTTACATTTTGTTTTTGCAATATCCTAATAACTAATCTGCTGTCCAACCCACCTGAAAATAGTACTAATGCTTTTACTTTTTTTGATTTCTTCTTTGGCATAATAAGATAAAAAGAAAAAGAGTTTAAAAAGATTAGTTTAGATTCTAAGTCCTAAATCTTTCTATTTTTATAGAAGCATATAAAAATCATGAAAAATTTTTAAAAAACCCCCAGCTTTTCAGCTTCTTTATAATAGCCAGTATGCTCAAAATCGAAGTTGAAAAGCTGGAGAAACTCTCTGACAAGAGAGCGGGATATTTTTAATTTTTTTAGCTCACTCAAAACAAATTCTGTGAAACAATATGGGCACAAGAACACAGAATCTCTTCTGCAGACTACGCATTTTTCACCTTTATTTTTAAGAAATTTGTTTTTATTAACAAAATCATCTACTCTACCATTTATTTTTTTCTTTACTTTAGGATATTGTTGTAACCAAGAATTTATTTCTCTAGTTATACAAGACGGGCAAAGAGGATTAAAAATTGCCTCTTTACATTCCATACATAATCTCGCATTAGTATCATAATTTTTTAGTAACATTTTAGAAACACTGCAAGATTCAAGCACAAAACTTGAATCTTACATGAATTTAATTGTGTAATAGACGCAACAAAGATAACTGTGTCTAGCTAAAGAATTCAAATCTCCCCAGATTCTTATCACTCTTTTCGCGCCTATTTTCATGTTTTTTAAAGGCGGAATTAATTTAAATATCTTTCGTATATATTTTATTAATGGCAAGTTTTAAAACCTGCAAAACATGCCCTGTATGTCCAAGGGACATATGTCCTAAGGAAACCGAAAATTAGTTCTGAATGAGA
>CAZOGQ010000150.1:0-2150 GCA_964579545.1 Candidatus Woesearchaeota archaeon
AGCTGACCGAATATACATAAAATTTTGCCTTTATTCTTGTTGTATTGCTTTTTTGACACTTTAAAAAATGCTTCATCTGTTCTGCCTACTAGCCTGTTATCAATATAAATTTCTCCATCAAGGCTACAGCCAGTGTTTTTATCATAAAAATAAAGTTTGATTGCATATTCTGGCTCTGGTGAGTGGTAAGCGTACATACTTGTCCTAAAATAAAACATTAGTACAAGAAATGCGAATACAATTACCAATACAAGAATAGCATACTCACTTAAACCTCTTTTATTTTTCATGTCATAAATTGAAACCACTTACTTTGGTATGTAGTTCTGTTAAATTTAATTGTTTTAATTTCTGATCACAAGAAAATGCTTCGCATTTTCTGTGCAGAAAATTCTTCTGAATGAATTTTCATGCATCCTAACACACGCCTGCTACTTTGGTGGCAGGTTCCTGACATTAAAGACTAGAATCTAGGATATTTAAGTTTTGCTGAAACATTTAAAAATATAATATCCTTTTCCTTGTAATGGAGAAGATAATAAAAGGGGTCTTAATTGCAATACTTTTAATTTTAATTTTACTAATAGGGATAGGTATTTATGAAAATATTAGTGCAGAAACACAAGTTTTTTCCCCCGTGGAGTATTATGAAAATGTAAGTTATAGTGCTGGTGAGCTACAATTCTACCCTGATATGAGATTCAAGGATCTCCCTATAACATATAGAATAGATTTTTCTTGCAGTAATAAAAAAATAAAAAGAGTTAAACAAGCGTTTTCTGAAATAAGTAAAAAAACCATTATCTCTTTTACTGAGACTCAAAAAGATGGAGACATTTTTGTTAGTTGTAATGAAAGTCATAATCAACAGCCAGATGGTAGAGGCATGTTTATTGCAGGTGAGGGCGGTCCTCTTGATATTTTAAGAACAGGGTTATTTTATTTAATAAGGGGGAGCAAAGTCCTACTTTTTACTTCAGCTGAATGTGATAAACCGAATGTTGAGATTCATGAAATACTTCATGCACTTGGCTTTGGACATTCAAATAATAAAAAAAGTATTATGTATCCAGTAGTTGATTGTAAGCAGTATATAACTCCAGAGATAATAAATGAGCTTAATAGACTTTATAGCTTCCCAAGCTTGCCCGATTTAAAACTTCAAGAAATTACTGCAATAAAAAAAGGCAGATATTTAGATTTTAATTTAACTGTGAAAAATCAAGGTTTGAAACATGTAGATAAAGCTCTTGTTTCAATATACTCTAAAGATGAAAGAATATATCTCTTTGATCTCAACAATATAACAGTAGGTGGGAGCATGATATCCAGAGTTTGGAACTTAAGACTTCCTTCTAGAAAAATAAGATCTTTGTCTTTTATTGTAGATTATAAAAACGAAATTAGAGAAATTAATGAATCTAATAACAGACTTGACTTATTTGTAAAAGAGTAAGAGAATAAAAAAAGAAAAAGCAATTATATTGAGAACATAACAACAATATTTAATCACTCTAATTCATCGCTTTCATTACCATACATATCTAATTCATCTTCCTCTGGCGCAGGTTCTTCAGGTTTGTTATCTTCTATTTCCCACTCCCCCCCATCAGGTTCATCAAGTGCCATTTTTACCTCAATTAAGCTACAAAATCTATATTTATGGAGTTTTTAAATTTTTCTCGCTCCTCTAAAAGGACGATATTTTGGGGTGTTGCAGAAGAAATTAATCTTTTCTATATGGAAGAAATATAGCGCCATATCGCCCTACGCTTACAGAAGCCCCTTTTTATCAAATTCTATAAAAGCTGCAATTGAATGTTCTTTAATATAATCAACAAATGCTTGTCTATTCTCAAACCACTTTGTTTCATAAACAGACACAGAAATCTTAAACAAAGAGTCTGTTGATGAAGTAGTCATCTTGCTCCTCTCTAATTCAACTGAGGCAATTCTCTTATCCTCTTCTAGAGATATTATTTTCTCTATAAAATCTAATTCATGGCTTTTTATATTAAGAACTTTAAGTATCTTTTCAATTATTTTTGTTTCTGTCATCTTAACATATTAAAACTCTCTTTCCTAAGTGTTTTTATTATGTCAGAAATGCATATGCGAAAACCACATCCTTTAGGATGTGGATGAAGCAT
>CAZOGQ010000151.1:0-2086 GCA_964579545.1 Candidatus Woesearchaeota archaeon
TTATAAATCTTTATTAGCATCGATATGTTGTAACTATTAAGCTCCCTCTTTTATTGTCAACTTGTTTTGTCTTTTACTTTTTTATATCAGAAATTGAAAACCACATAATTTATTATGTCAGAAATGCGTATGCGAAAACCACCTTTTTTAGGAGGTGGATGAAGCATTTCTGAGCACAAGAAAATGCTCCTCATTTTCTGTGCAGAAAATTCTTCTAAATGAATTTTCATGCATCCTATAATAAAAGACATTAGTTTTTGCCCATCTTATGTCTTTTCCTATCTAGTAAAGGCGCTATTTTGGTGAATTACTTGCGTCCTTTACTATAACACAGAAAAATCCTCATAAATTTGGATTTTCTATGCCCCAAAAATCTATTGGTTTTCGCGGAAATCCAAACAAACCATACCTTCCAAGGTAGGGCAACAAACAGGAATTTTTTACTTAATAATCAACTTTAAAATTTATCTGCGCTGAATCTGAATTGCCTGCTTTATCTCTTGCCCTCATTATAATTTCATGGCTTCCTCTTCTAAATGTCTTTGTTCTGTTATATTCTGAACAACTTGTACACAAAGTTTTCCATCTTGGTCTTGTATCAGCTTCATCACGATATTCAAGCCTAACTTTCTCACTACTTTCAATATCAAACCTCATTCTCCTGCCATAAACCTCATTATCTACAGGACTATATATTATTAGCTTGGGAATAGTTGTATCTACTAATACTCTTGTTTTTCTGCTTTCTGTGCTGAATACAAAATCAGAAACAACAAACCAGAAACCTATATACTCACCATCATAAGAAGTTAAATCAACATCGCTAAATATACACTCTTTATTACTTCCTGCTTCGCAATCATATTTTGGTATGTTCTCTGTTCCTGTACCATAAAATAAAGTTATATTTTGCAGATTTTCTTCTGTGTATTTAACATAAAATTCAGAACCATTTATGACTGAATTACTTCGAGGTAAGGTTCTGCGGATTCTTGGTTTTTTACTATCTATAAAAAATTCTATGTTTAATATTACTTTATTTCCAATTTCATCCAAAACTTGTATTGTTAAGTTATGTTCTCCGTCTTTAAAATTGCTTTTTGCTTCACAAATTCCATTTTTCAATCTGCTACACAGCCTTTCCCATCTTTGTTTGCCTGAATTATAATCATAATAAGAGATTTCATCAAAATTAGGTTCTGTTATATTAAAAATAAACTTTACTCTATTTTTATCAATTGTATAATTAAAGTAATTAATAATTGGAGGAGAAAAATCAACTTTTAATTCTAATTTTTTCGATTCGTCGTGATTTCCAGCTATATCTGTAATATTAAACCAATACTCAATTTCTTGTTCGTCATAGTCACTTAGATCTACGGTTATGTTGCATTTTGTATTTCTTTTTTCTTCTATGCATTTTGATAAATCAAGTTTTTCATTTTTATAGCTATTGCCATAATTCAGCCATAATTCTAAAGCGTTTTCTTCTCTGAATTCAACTTCAAAAAATCCTGTTGTAAATCCTATTTTTGGTTTTGTTTTAAGAATTCTTGGATCTTTACTATCAACAAAAAAACTAACATTAACTTCCTTAGAATTAACAAAATAATCTGTTCCTCTAATACTTATATTATGAAAACCATCTGTAAAGGTTTTTGATTTTTTCCTGTCTCTTCCATAATCCTTGCATTCTCTGCATAATATCTTCCATCTTGGCATTGAATCGCTCCAATCAATGTATTCAATTTTTTCAATTTTCTCGCTTAAACTTATGTTAAATTGCACTCTTCTTGAATCATAAATCATATTTTCAGGGGAATAAACAACCATTGTAAACACAGGGGTTATATTAATATTAAACTGCCAAGTTAATTCAGAATTTCTTCCAGCTTTATCACTTACATTTACAGAAACATTATGTTGCCCCTTAGACAAATCGCTTGTTGGAATATAATTAATAATAGCGTCTAACTCATAGGCATAAGAAACATCTGCATTATCAGTAACATCAACTCCGTCTGCTTTAATAATAACACTATCGTTATTAATCACATAATTACTTTCATAGACTTCATCTAAATAA
>CAZOGQ010000152.1:0-2058 GCA_964579545.1 Candidatus Woesearchaeota archaeon
TCCTGCCTCATTATTGTATAGGTCAGACTTGCTTATTAAGCAGTCTGTATATGTACCTATACGCCCTGAAATATAGACAGAATGTCGTATGCCCCCACGAGGACTTGAACCTCGAACTTTTCCTTTTTGCCTTGCAGCCGCAAGGAAAAATTTTATCCAATTAAACTATGGGGGCTTATATTAAAATAGAAGAAGAAGTTTATTAATCTTCTTCTGGTAATATTAAAAGATGATATGCTCTGTGATGGAAGATTGATAATTTATAGAACAATAGTTATTTACTCTTTTTCTTCTTCATCTTTTAGCCCGCTGGTTGTTATAAAGAAAAATGTTTCATTGTCTGGTAAGTTAGGTGAATCAATAAGTTTCGCCACCCTACTGCCTTTTTTTCCTCGACGAAAATATAGTCTGTATGTAGAAGCGTGACCAAGTATGTTGCCTCCGATAGGAGTTGTTGGGTCTCCAAACATCATTGCAGGATTTGCCATAACTTGGTTTGTTACATAAATTGCAATATTATGTTGTTCAGCAAGTTTCATTAAATTATGTAAATAACGATTTAATTTCTGTTGTCTATCTGCAAGCTGTCCTCTTCCACTGAATTCTGCTCTAAAATGTGCAGTCAACGAATCAATCACAAGTAGTTTAATTGGCTCCCCATTTTTTATCATCTCACTTATTTTATCTAACAATAACATTTGATGATCGCTGTTAAATGCTCTGGCAACAAAAATATTTTTTAAAACTTTTTCAGGATTTGCACCAAGAGCAGTTGCTATCTGCTTAATTCTTTCAGGCCGAAATGTTCCTTCTGTATCTATTATAACTGCTTTTCCATTTGCACCTCCTTTTTCAACAGGCAATTGAGCATTTACTACAAGACAAAAACCAAGTTGGCTTTTCCCACTGCCATATGCTCCAAAAGCTTCTGTTATTGCTTTAGTTTCAAGACCCTTTCCCCCCAGAAGAGTATCTAGATTTTTACTGCCAGTAGTAATATTAGAAACATTTTCTCTATTTTTTGCAAACTCTATCCCATCCTGAAATCCTAAATCAAGCATTTTTCTTGCTGCCTGAATTGCTTTTCTTGCAGCAGCTTCTCCGAGTCCTGCTGATCCTGCAAGCTCAGAAGGAGACATAACTGCTATCCCCATTAAATCATATATCCCTGCTGCTTCAAGTTTTGCAATAGCTGCAGGCCCTATACCAGGCAAATCATTTAATTTAGTCCCCCCATTTTCTTCCTTTGCTTCTTTTTCTTTATCTTTTGCCATTTTATAATATACCTAAGATAGTTTATAAATTTTATATAGCTATTAGATATATATTCCAATATATGTTTTAAATGTTTAAATTTACAATAAAATACCCATCTTGATAAAATACTTAGATTATCAATAATCTTAAGTGTTTACGATGTCATTAATATAATGACCTTTATATTGCTGATTACCCTTTTTTATTCAATCTCTCAAAAAAATATTCAATTTTTCTAAGCAATAAGTGTTATTATAACAACAACATCTATCAGAAGAAAAACAATAAATAAAGATGTTTCTGTTAAGCTTCCTGTTTTTAATACCCATTTGCTTTTCTTTTTATATGGCCAAAAAGGTTCTACTCCTGAAACAGTGAAACTATCTGCGAGTATGTGTAATGAATAACCGAGAAAAAAACCAAGAGCTGCAACAGGAATAACCATTGCTAAGAGTATTGATATGATTGCGCCTATAGTTATACTATGTATAAATCCTCTATGTTTTGTTAAGAAGCCGAGAAATTTTACACTGAAATTTTTACCAAGAGTTGAAAAACCACAATCAATATCTGGGAGAAAACTAGCTACTAATGCAGCTACACCAAAAACAATTTTACTTTCTACATGAGGCAAAAACAATAATATAAACAAGACTGCAATTGCCACATGGGTTCTTAACATCATTTTATTTTCCTCTCCTTGTAGTATAAACACGAAAAAAAAGATATTAATAAAGGTTACCTTTAGCGTTGCAAATGAATATTTGCCTACTTAATAAATCTATAATACCCAGCTAATTT
>CAZOGQ010000153.1:0-2034 GCA_964579545.1 Candidatus Woesearchaeota archaeon
GATTGAATTTTAACCACTACTCACGCTCGGGGCTTTAGCCCCAGAGTAGTTGACATATATATAAAATTTATCGCGCCCTCTTTAATTTGCTTTATGAAATCTTTAGGAAGTTTTATATATTCATTTTATTTTTATACTATATCTAAAAATGGCAAAAAAACAGGCAAATTTGCTAATAACTTTTGACCCAAGCCACGTAGAATCAGCTAAAAAAGAAATATTAGAGTTATTAAAAGAAACAAAAGAAAAAGCAGATTTTTTGAAAGTTGATGCTGGTTTTGCTGAAGTAGTTGTTAAAAATGCAAAGAAAGCAGTTTCTGAACTTGAGAAATTAGCAACTAAAGATATTGGAAAGTTTAATTATACAATGCAATGGGTTCCAATAGATAAGTGGTGTAAAAGTACAGTGGAAGACATGAAAAAAAATATAAAGAGCTTTGTAAAAGATATTGGAGAGAATGAGAAGTGGAAAATGGAGCTTAAGACAAGGAAGCTGAAAGAAAAGAAAGATGAAATTAAACTTATACTGAAGCTAACAGAAGTTATTGACAGAAAAGAAGTTGATTTAAAAGAGCCAGAGAAAATCATTAAAGTAGAAATAATTGGAGATAAAGCAGGTCTTGCACTTCTCCAAAAAAATGAACTGCTTAATTTAGCTAAGTTAAGACAGAAGAAATAAACAGGCAAAAAAATTTAAAAAATAGTTCATGGGAATTTAATAATGGAAATAGTAATGGTTCTATTCAAGAATGTAGTGAGAGCAGATACAGGTTTGGTTTAAATGGTGGTATATCTTAAATCTTATTTCCTGAGAAGTATAACTATAAATTCTACTCTGATAATTTGTACAGAATTGTTTGTAGATTAGAAGAAGAATCTAAAAACGCTATAAGACTTAAAAGACTCTCTATTAATTTACCCATACATTTTTTACTGGGATTAATAGTTATGATACTATGGTAAATGATGCAAGTAATTCACTAAAATAGCGCCTTTGCTAGATAGGAAAAGACACAAAATGGGTAAAAACTAATGTCTTTTGCTATAGATTTGAATAAAGGGTTGCAGAGCTTCTTGAAGATTCTAAGAAAAGCAGGATAATTAAATAACTATACTTCTTAACTACAATAATCTTTAAAAGAAACAACTGTTTTTACTTAGTTATGGCAAACATTAGCGAGATCTGGACTGAGAAATATAGACCTTCTAAGTTTGAGGGTATTATTGGGCAGAATGAAATTATAAAAAGAGTATCTTCATTAGTCAACTCACTTAACATACCCCACTTATTATTTGCAGGACCGGCAGGGACTGGTAAATCTACTCTCGCATTGATAACTGTAAAAGAACTTTTCGGTGAGAATTGGAAAGAAAGTTATCTTGAATTAAATGCAAGTGATGAGAGAGGCATAGATGTTGTAAGACAGAAAGTAAAGAATTTTGCAAGGACAAAATCCTTGGGGAATGTTCCTTTTAAAGTTATATTCCTTGATGAAGCAGACTCTCTAACAAAAGAAGCACAACATGCATTGAGGAGGACAATGGAAAATTACACAACCACTTGCCGTTTTATTTTGTCGTGCAACTATTCAAGTAAAATTATAGATCCTATTCAGAGCAGATGCGCTGTTTTTAGATTTAAGTTATTAGAAAAGAAAGATATAGCAAAGATAATTGTAAAAATTGCCGAGGGAGAGAAACTTGATATTTCAGAAGATTCTATTGAATCCTTATATGAAGCAAGTGAAGGAGACTGTCGTAGAGTTATTAACTTGTTGCAAGCAACCTCTTCTGTTTCACCAAAAATAAATGCTGAACTTGTTAATACAATTGTCTCTTCAGCGAAGCCAAAAGACATTAAGACAGTTTTAGAGTATGCTCTATCTGGAGACTTTGTTAATGCAAAAGAAAAACTTCTTGGAGTGATGCTGAAAGATAGTGTTTCGGGGCAAGATGTGATTAAAGCAATACAAAAAGAAATTTGGAATTTAGAAATTGAGCCTGAATTAAAAGTTAAATTAACAGAAAAAACAG
>CAZOGQ010000154.1:0-2029 GCA_964579545.1 Candidatus Woesearchaeota archaeon
TTTATTTTATTATTTCGGGCATGATGTAAAAGTTTTGCAGCATGAATTATTGAATTAAGTTCAGGACTTGTTACAACAACCAAATTTTTTGTTGTTTGTATTGCCCCCAGACTTTCTTTGTTAAAACCAGCAACAGAGTCCATTATTAAAAAATCATTTTTATTATAAAGCTGTTTCAGTATATTATTTATCTTATTTCTTTTAATTTTATCTATTTCATAAAAGTTTATATTTCCTGGCAGAACCTTTAGACCAGATTCATGTTTAAAGAGCGCATCTTTCAGTTTTTCCCCTTTAATTACATCATGAATTGTCTTGTTAGAAAGTGGTATGCCGAGATGAAAAGCAATATCTGGCGTTGACAAAGCTCCATCAAGTAAAGTAACTTTCTTACCAAGATTATTAAGAGCAAGAGCAATATTCACGGCAGTAGATGTCTTACCTACACCACCTTTTGGAGAAGCAATCGTTATTGCGACCATGTTAGTAAGCAGATTTATGTGTTTTTAAATCTTGCGAAGATTTAAAAAATCTTCAGGCTCTTTTTTTTAATGAAAAAACAAAAAAAAGTTGTGTTTTTGTTTGTCTTTATAATAATTATTTTATTAATCTATTTTATATTTTTTACAAACAAGGTAAATGTTGAGAGAGAATTTATTAATGAAACAACAAATTACATTACAGAGAAGCTAGTATTTAATTCTCAGAGACAAGATATTTATTCTTTATTATTTTTGCCTAAATTAAAATCAAGTGGGAAGAATAAATTTCCAGTTGTTATTGTTTTGCCAGGAGCACAAGGAACAAAAGAATCTCGTAGTTTTTATGCAGATATTTTTTCTGAAATTAAATATGCCACGCTTGTTCTTGATCAGCGAGGAATTGGTGAAACTAACAGGCAGGTTAATTCTATACAACAGGATTTCAATGAGTTTGCCAAAGGAAGAAAAGATAAAGTAATACAATTTTTGATGGCACAAGATGTTTTGAATGCTGTTGATGCCCTCAGCAAGGTTAAGGAAATTGATAATAAGAAGATCATAGTCTTAGGAGAAAGCATGGGCGGGAGATTTGCAATAATCGCAGCTGCTCTAGACAAGAAAATTAAAGCAGTTATTGTGATAAGCACAGCTGGTTATAATATCCCACCCAAGAATAAGGTAGAAAGTGAATTTTTTAATTATATTAATCCAAACGCTTATATTTCAAGAATTTATCCCCGCCCATTATTAATGTTGCATGCTTTGGATGATAATGTAATTCCGATTGAGCAGGCCAAATATACATATAGTTTAGCATTAGAGCCAAAAACATTTCTAGTTGTGAATGTTTCTAGCTGCATACATGGTTATTGTCCAGAAATGAAAAATACAATTCAAGAATTTTTACAAAGAGTTTAATCACCTTAGTTTTCTAATATAATGCAGTTCTAACATCCAGTTTATAAAATCTTCATTATCCTTAAATTCATAAAATTCATTATCACTGAAAGCGTATCGAATTTCTCTTTTTGTTTCATTTATTTCATATGAATCAAAATATTTTTGTAAAAAAGCTATTGATGTTTGCCTTTCATCTTCTAGATTCCAATTTCCTATAGTCCCAGACCTTGTTTCTTGTAAATTCATGTCAAATATATAGAAACTACTGGAAAGATAACAGAGTACAGACAAGTGTGTTGGCAACACAATATTATAACATTTTAGTTCAGGATCATAAGCTTTAATTAAAGACAAAGAAGTTATGGCCCAGTCTTCACAATCGCCTTTTTTTAAAGTAAGAGTTTCTTGTGGAGTAAGCCAGTATTCGCTTTTCCCAAAAACTTCGTCATCTACATATCCCATATCTGATTTTACAAATTTCAATATTTTCCTTATGTCCTTAAGAGAAGAATAACTTGGTTTTATATCAGCAAGATAACCAGAAACTTCCTTTGGCTTGATAAATTGCATCATTGCTCTTTTATAAGGGTGTCTTGGTTGTATATCAGCCTGAAGGGGGAATACAGAGCTTTTTTCAAATTTTCTGT
>CAZOGQ010000155.1:0-1984 GCA_964579545.1 Candidatus Woesearchaeota archaeon
ACCTTCATATTAATCTGCACAATATCTTGGCTTATTGTATTGCCTCTAACACTTTTCTTGAGTCGCAAGCCTTTTGGTCTTGTTTTTTTCATCCCCTTGCCATAAGTAAGAAGAACTTTTTTAAGTGCTGTTCCTTCTACTTGTTTAAAAGCTGGAAAACCAGCTTTATCACTTGCTCCTGTGATTTCAAGTTCATAATCTGCAAGCTCTGGCAAAATTTCTTTTCCATTTATTTTCTCTCCGAGCTTCAAACCAATAAAGCTCCCGCTTTCACTCTCAATTTTGTAAGTTTTGCCTTTATCAGATATATTTATCTTGAACATAACTTTAAATGAGAAAAATAGTTTTTAAAGTTTTGGCTTGCGCTGTTTCATTAATTTAAAGTTCGTTGATTACGCAGTTATTTATAAATTCACTAGTTATTAATTCCAGCAGAATGAAATTAAAGTAACTTTATCACCTGTTAAGTTAACAGTTTTCTTCAAACAAATTTTCTCATATAGTTCTATTATATATTGTTTTGTAATAATGTTTAAAAATAAGTCTTCTAAAAAGAGCATGGCCTTGTCTATTAGTTTGGGTTGTCTTGATAATATGGGTGTTTTGGCAAATCTTTGGTTAGTTTTTTCCTTTTTTATAAATTGTATCTTTTAAAATTTCACTAGCTGGCAACTCTCTTACTTCACTTAATTTACGCTCTGCAAGATATTGTGGTTCTGGGAATCTGTCTGAGTAAACCTCTTGTATTTCATATTTACCAGCAGAATATTTCTTTCTTAATCTCTCATATTCTAAATTTACAGCTTCTATTAATTTATTTTGGGATATATCATTTAGTACAATTGTCATATCAACAACTTCAAGTGGAAACCCCCTTTCTCTATGTTCCTTTACTATCAAATATGTTTTTTCTGCCATAATAAATTTCACTTTTTAGATTTTATAAAGATTTATTGTTCTTTAATAGTTATTTCTAAATTTCATATTTTCAAATTCCCTAGCCTGGCTGATTAAATAAGCAAACAAAAAACTTAAAAATGATATTACCTCTAAAATATAATGAGAAAGCCACTAAAGGCAGCTGCAATTTGTGGGATATTAGTTTTGACCCTTACAATATTCATAACATTCTTGAATTTTACATCAACTTTAGTTCAAAGTAAGGCAATTATTATCTTTAGCTCTATTATCTCTCTTGCAATGAGTATCTTATCAATTTCCTTTTTATATGGTTTCATTGTTTTAGCGAGGCATTTTAATGCCAGATTACTTAAAGTTATGGCCTGGATTGGTATTATATTCACTTTAATAATAATAGTTATTAGTTTTGTTGGCACTATTATTTATTCAGCAGGAACAGTTTCTGCACAGAATGATTTTGAAAATAGCGGTTATGAAAAACTTCTTTCTCAAGGAGATTATCAAAAACTTCAATCAGTAATTCTTCCTATAATTATTGGCGCTGTGATATTATTTTTGATTCTTGGGTTATATACGATATTATTTGGTGTAGGTTTATTAAAACTCAAAGAGGTTGAGCTTGCAAAGACAATAGGAATTTTAGAAATAATTGCTGGGGGTCTTACTGTTACAATAATAGGTGTTATTTTTGCAGGTTTTTTAGCTATTGTGATCATGATTTTAGAAATAATCATGTTTTTCAAAGCTTCAGAAAAATTTGAGAAATAATTATATCCCCCACCCCGCTTGCTTTTCTCTCTTTATTCGTGCAATTTCTTGCAATATTGAGATTTCTTTGCTAGAAAGCAAGTCTTTATTTTTTTTAAATTCACGAAACTGGCTCTCGCTCAGGTTAGAATATAAAAATTTAACATTCTTGAGCTGCCTGTCAAATGTTACACCAGGCACTGAGATTGCAACTTCTTGATCGGTTTCTGCTTCTTTTATTGTTTTGCCTTCTGATTGAATTGCCTTAATCCTGCTAATTTTCTCGCCTTTTTCATCAATTAAATTAATTCCAGAT
>CAZOGQ010000156.1:0-1979 GCA_964579545.1 Candidatus Woesearchaeota archaeon
ATCCGTTGGCTTAGTGCCTGCGAAGGTTCAAATCCTTTCTCCCGCATATTAAAATGAAAGTTGTACTGAATATACATCAAGGTAAATTAGAGTTGTTGAGAGATAAGTTAAACAAAACCATAAAATGTCCTTCAGCAGGTTTTAATAGTGTTTCCATTCTTAAAGATGATCCAAGAAAGCCAGCTAGATTAGTTTTAGATTGTCCAATAAAAAAAGGATATGATTTAAGACATAAAAAAAATTATGACCCTAGAAGAGATAATTCAGGAAGAGTTGAGCTTTGTGATATTGAAAGATTGTGTAGTGGTGATTATAATAGTTGTAAGTCATTTCAAGAACAAACTAAAAGAAGTAGAGAACACAGAAAATAAAAATTTTTTGCAAAGATTTAAGAAGCTAAAATCTTTTGGTTTTAAAATGAAAAAAATAAGAAAGCTTGGAAAAATTAGAAGAATAGGAAAAAGAAAAACTGTGAAGCATAATGAAAATAATAAGACATACTCACAAGGAATTAAGAGTAAAGCAAGGAGAACGCTTTCAAAGAAAATTCCCGAGATGGGAAAAGTTTACGTTATAGATACTTCTGCAATTATAAATAAATTTCTTCCTAATTTAATAAGAAGAGGTCTTAAAGGTAAGATAATTGTTCCAAATGCAGTTATGGCAGAACTTGAAAATCTTGCAAATAAAGGCAGAGAAGAGGGTTTTATTGGATTAGAAGAAATAACCGGCTTACATAATATGAAAGACAAAGGCATCACTGTATTTTTTAGGGGTATTAGACCAGAAGAAAAACATATTAAATATGCAAGATCAGGAGAAATTGATGCCCTGATTAGAGATATTGCTATTAAGAACAAGGCTATTTTAATAACATCAGATCATGTGCAGGCCAAGTCTACACAAGAATATGGACTGAAAATTATATTTTTAAGGCCAGAAATTAAGCATATTAAGAAAACAAAGAAAAAATTCTTGTTTTTTAAAAAAAGGTAAATTTATAAATTGTGCGACAGAAGTGCCCCCTAATGTATTTTTTGAGTTTTAAAAAAATGTCTCAGAATGTGGGAAATTAGTGAACTGAAAAAGTGAATGTTTTTAATATAGCAAATCTTGATTATTTCATGGATATTGAAATAGATTATAATCCTCCGCCTAAGAAATCTTTTTTTATTTCTGTAGGTATAAATGAAAAAGAAGCTATCTCTTTTGATTATACAATAAAAGGGCATAGAATAATAAAACAAATATTAATAGAAAAAAAGGAATTTCCTAAAAATAAAAAGCCAACTGCAGAATGGAACACATTGGTTATTGAAAATGGAAAATTCAAAAAAAGGCGTCATGATAAATGGATTGATATGGATAAAAAAGATTGGGTAAATGATGAAATTTGGGAAACTGTTTGGGAGAAACCAATTAATAAAGAATTAGCTAAAACTCTCTTAAATTATTCTCATCTTTTTTCTGATAATTATAGAAAACTTAATCAACTGAATAAAGAGTGGAGGAAATTTGAGAAATTCCTAGGTGATGTAATTAAGGATTTAACTTAAATATTTTAAGGAGGCAATAAAAAATATAACAAAATTTATTACATAACTTATTACAAAAAGTATAACACTGTAAATTTATAAATTAGGATGTCTTAATTGGTTTATGCATTGGGGAATAGGTCCTATATTTGGTGGACCAACTGCAAAAGAAATAGCACATGAGTTACTTAGAGAAGAACGTATCCAAAAAGTTTGGGGTAATTTAAGACAGTCGGATTATGATTTAGAAAAGATTATTGGGTATCTTGGAACTGAAGAAGGGGTTGTTTCTGATGCTTTAATTCAAGCAACAGAAATAGGAGATATTAGTTTATGTAATGGAAGAGGAAGAGAGATCTGGCGCAGTATTTTGGATTTTTATCAAAAGAAAGGATTAGATTTATTTGATATACAACATAAATTGTATGAAATAACTGCATCAGA
>CAZOGQ010000157.1:0-1974 GCA_964579545.1 Candidatus Woesearchaeota archaeon
GTTTGGGATGTTCAAGCTTAAGAAGCTGGGGCTTTCAAGCCCCAGAGTGTTTCACATGATAAAAGCCCCAGGCAGGAGTTGAACCTGCGACCTATTAAGCAATTCCTTACTCTTGAATTTCTGCTAACTTAGTCTAGCTTACAAGGCAGCCGCTCTAAACCAACTGAGCTACTGAGGCCTGATTTTTAGAACAAATTTTGCTTTTTAATATTTACTATTGCAAATATGCTTTTCTGTATTCATCAGAATATATCTCTTCAAATGTTAGGCCTGATCTTCTTTCCCTTATTATTCTATTACTTTTAATAGCAGTCCTTTTTGCTTCTTCAAAGATTCTTTGTGCCCACAAACATCCCCTATAAAATTCTTTTTGATATTTTCTTAATTAGTTATAAGAAATTGAAATTGTCTTTGCAAAATCATGCTCTCTTATTCTCTCTATTGATTTTTGCAAGTAATCATCTGCTTTCTCGTATATCTTTTTTATATTATCTCCTAAATCTCCTAAGATATTCATACTATGTATAATTGCTTTTTCATGCAATTTGTCATCAAAATGTGGTTGGAACTTTCCAATTGGATACCCAACACGTATTATTCTTCTTTCTAATTTTAATCCCAGGGTCTGTTTTTCCATTTTTAATAAATAAAGAAAGCTACATAAAAATTTAGGTTTTTCAAGGTATAGATAATATTTTATTCCTTTTCTTCTCTTTCTTGTTTTTTCTCTGTTTTCTGCTCTTTTTTCCTTTTTGCTGTTTTTATTTTTTCTTTTTTTGTTTCTTTTTCTTTAATTTTTTCCTTCTCTTCTTTTGCCTTTTCTCTCTCTTCTGTTTCTTTTTTATCCTCTTCATTAGCTTTTTCTTTTTTTATCTCTTTTAATTCTTCTTCCTTGTTTTCTTTTTCTTCTTCTTTGGACTTTTGTTCTGGTTCCTTATCTCCTAGTATTTCCAGCACTCGGATCTCGCATAAAGAAAGAGGATAGATTTTTTTCATCTTTAAGCTAAGATTTTTTTGTAATTTGTTGCTTATTATATCTGAAAATATTTCCCCAACCAGTTTATTTTTAATATAATCTTTAATATAATTTTTGGATGCATTTCTCAAGGCTTTTCTAACTCTTCTTGAAACTTTTTTTCTTGTTATCATGAATGGTTTTATCTTCAAGATTTTATTTTTGCATTCAGCAGAAAAAGAACATTCAACATAATCTGTGCCTTTTCTTATCATTCTTCTTATAAAAAAACCCATTAAATTAAGTTTTTTTGGAACCGCTGTGGCCTTTTCTTTATCTGAATTAACTAGAAAAATTATCCCCAAACTTTTACCTCTTAAACTTCTTGTCAAATCAATTTTAATTGTTTTGTTATTTAAAGATTCTATGTTTGTGCCTAAGATTTCTTTTTCTAAATTCAACAAAGGAATTTTTACCGGTAAAAATTTTTTTCTCTCAACCATTTTGCTTTTCTCCTATTATTATCTTACCTGCCCGTTTTCCTTTTTTCTGGCCCTTACTTTTCTTACATTCTTGGCAGGTATAAAGCAGGTTTGTTTTTTTTGTTGTTTTTGTTTTTCGTTTTGGAGTCATAGGTCTGCTATATCTCCCTTTATTCCCAATACCCCTCCATAATCCTCTTTTCCTTATTCTTGCTTTGCCTCCTCTTTTTAGAGCCCCCCTTTTATGCCCTGTGCTAACTGTAGTAATTTTATGTTCAGTATGTTTGCGACAAAATGGACAGTATCTTTTAACTTTTATTGGGATTTTCATATACAATTTTCAGAAAACAACTTTTTAAATGTGTCGATGTTTAACCTGTATTATTAATTGATTTATTTTTCCATTCCTCTGCAAATCCTTTGAAAAATTCTGCCAAAAATTTTGGCAAAATAGGGTGGTGTGTTGCAAACCTTATGCCAATGTAAATTAAAACCAATATTATTAAAATTATTATAACTTACTTCCAATTTATTTTT
>CAZOGQ010000158.1:0-968 GCA_964579545.1 Candidatus Woesearchaeota archaeon
GTTGATAGCGAAGCTAAAAAAATTATAATTAGAATCCCAGCTGACTTAGTTAAAATTGGCAAGAAGACAGAAAAAGTTTCAGTTTAAATTGTAAATTGTGAAAAATATCTTAAAAATCATTGTTATTTTTGTAATTGGGATGGTCGGGGGAATTTTTGCTGACCAGATTCTCTGGCCTTATTTTGGAGAAGAGCCTTTTTTTTATAATCAACTTGCTGATTTTCCAGTTTCTATTAGTGAAACTAAAGAAGTAACAATTCAGGAAAATGTTGTCCTTCAAGGGACGGTTGAAAAAGTTGAAAAAACAGTGGTAGGAATAAGAACAAAGACAAAGGATGGAAAAACTATATCGGGCTCTGGTGTTGCGGTGACTTCAGATGGTTTAATAGTTACTTTGGCAGAACTTGTTCCCAGTGGAGGGAATTTTGTTTTTTTTGTTGATGGCGAAACGCCTGATTGGCAGATTTTAAAGAGAGACGTAAAAAATAATTTAGCTTTGGTAAAAGTTGAAAAGAAAGATTTAGCCACTATTGGTTTTGCTGATTTTGATGAACTAAGATTAGGAGAAAGAGTTTTTTTGGTCGGGGTAATCTGGGAAAAAACTGGCTCTCTAAAAATGGTTAACGAAGGAATTGTTAAATTTTTTAGTCAAGATGAAAAAAATGGTTATATTAGAACTAATATCTTTGAAAAAAACACTCTTAGCGGGAGTGCTTTGTTTGATATTAAGGGAGAATTGTTAGGATTAAACACGATTGATTCAGAAGGAAAAGTCACAGCCATCCCAATCACCACAATCCGCGAATTTATTGGGTTTTAATAGAGATATTTATCTACCAGAAGACCGTTTTGGTCATAGAGGTAAATAGTGTCATGGAGTTCGTGGACAATATCAGTGCCCGTATAAACATACCAATAGTTCATTAGGAAATCTTTGTCTTTTGAATGTTTTTTAAAGCAGCTGCTGT
>CAZOGQ010000158.1:978-1973 GCA_964579545.1 Candidatus Woesearchaeota archaeon
AACTGGGTGATTATCAAATTTAAAGTCATTTGCATATATTAAAATACCATATTTTGTATGTAATGCAACCATTACTGTTTGAGGTGTACTATGAGTCATATTTATGAATTCTATTTTTAAGTTATCATAATAATCTGGGATTTTGCATCTTGGAAGGCGGAGGATGAATTCTTGGCAATAGGGATTAAGGTGAGAAATTTCTTCTAAGCTTGGTTTAGGACAGTAAGTGTAAATAGAAGGGTAAAAGTCGTGATAATGCTCAAGGTAGCCGAAACATTTATTAAGACAAAAATTTTTGTTTCTTCCCAAAGGATTTGAGCTGCCAATTAAATATACACTGCCATATTGTTTAACGATTATATTACGAGGAGTCATGTAGGATTGATATTTTTCCATGGCTTGAGGAATAATAATTTCTCCTTTTCGCGCTTTGATGCGCCAATTGCTAATATTAATTTTGTCTCCTTCTCTAAGCCGATAACTCAATGTGATTAAAGAAGGATAGTAATAACTTTTTGCTTGGATTCTTGAAATTTCTACTTTCCCAGAATAAGGAGAGATATTTGTTGTTTCTTCTGTTGTTTTTTCTGTAGTTTCTTCTTTTTTTGGCTCCGGGGCTGGGTTAAGATTTGACTTTTGTTTTATTGGTTCAGAAACCGTTGCCGTAAGGGCCTTATTTGTTTTTGAAGAATTTTCTTGAGAAGAATTTTCTTGAGAAGAATTTTTCTGCAACTGAAAATAGCCGGGGAGGTTCCCGTTACTCAAAAATTGGTCAAAAACAGAATAAGCCACAAGAGCAATAAGAATAATAAAGAAAACAGTAATAACTCGCATTAAGATTATAATACATTGTTTTATATTAAAATCAACCTTTCTTCTTGTTCTGTAATCTCTAACGGGATAAAATAATAGAATAAATATGATAGACATAGATAACGAATCAAAAATATATGCCTATGCTATATTTATAGCAATCATAGTAGGAGTATTAGCTG
>CAZOGQ010000159.1:0-1884 GCA_964579545.1 Candidatus Woesearchaeota archaeon
TTTAAATCCCCTTGCGTTGCTATTTTCAATTTTTAAGTGTATTCGATTCATTTTCTAATTTAAACCAGAAAAAAGATTTTTGTCTATGTTCTCTATTTTTGATTTCATATCTTGTAACTCTGCTTCCCATTCACTAAGTTCTGTTTCCTCTTTTGATCTAATATCCTTGACTGTCTTAAGTAAAGATTCAATTTCAACTACTTTTTTCTTTATTTCATGAAAAGAAGATATTGCATTTTCAAATTTATCTATCCTTACAAAAACTGGCCCTATCTTCTTTGGTTTTTCAATTCCAGTAGTTTTAGTTATTGCACTAGTTGCACCACCACCAGTCATACCTATTTCACTCATTGGCTTACTTCTATGAATGTCTGGATCTGGTTCTGCTTCCAATGTGGCTGTTTTCGGAGGTTCCCACTTAGATATCTCCATATTGCTTGGCATTTCTCTTTCTGAACCAATTTCTCTTGTTTTTGGAGCTTTTGTTTGTATTGGTGGTTTTGTTGGCCATCCCAAACCTGCTTGAATCGGAGGTCTTTGAATCTCTGGTTTTTCAGAAACAGCATGTTTAATCAAATCATCACCCATACTCCTACTTTTTGAAGCTGGAAAAGAAGGCAGTTTTGTTGATTGCGTTTCATCTATATTTGGTAGTTCAGGTAACTGCGGCAATTCTGGCAATTCTGGTGTTTTGCCTGGCTCTACTTTTTTTTCACCCCTTTTTTTAAATATTGCCATAAATTTTATTCTCGAATTCTGCTTAAATAGTTTTCCATTAACTTTAAAGTAACTACATAACAAAACGAAAAGTATTTATTCATTACTTTTTAGTTATTTGGATGCAAGAGAAAATTCTTAGGGAAATTGTCCTAAATATCGCAGGTAAACAAGCAAGCGACATAGTCAATATTCTGATTGGTAAGAAAAATGTTAATGAATTTTTAATTGCAAAGAAACTTAATTTGACTATAAACCAAGTGAGGAATATTTTATATAAGCTTTCAGATAATGGGCTAGCTAGTTTTACAAGAAAAAAAGATAGAAAAAAAGGATGGTATACTTATTTTTGGACACTTGAAAATGAAAAATCCCTTTTATTTATAAGAAAACAGTTAAATCAAGAGCTAGATACTCTTTTAAAGCAACTTAAGAGCAGAGAAAATAAAGTTTTTTATGTTTGTAATACCTGTATAAGAGAAGTAAGCGAGGAAAATGCTTTATTAACTCATTTTACTTGCCAAGAGTGTGGACAAGTTTATGAATTAAGTGATGCAAACAAGAAAATAAAAGAATTGAATTCAAGAATAGATACTTTAAAGAGACAGGTTAAGATTATTGATAATGAGCTTGATAAAATAGGGGTGAAGAAGAAAAAAATTGAAGAGAAAGCAAAAAAGAAAGAAGTGAAGACAAAAAAGAAAAAAGTGAAGACAAAAAAGAAAGAAGTGAAGACAAAAAAGAAAGAAGTGAAGACAAAAAAGAAACCGACAAAGACAAAAAAGAAAGAAGTGAAGACAAAAAAGAAAAAACCAATAAAAAAAACAAAGAAAGCAAAAAAATTAAAAAAGAGAGTTAAGAGAAAAAGAGGAAGATGAAGAATCCACGGCGGTACACACGAAGATATGTTTCTGGAAGAAGAAAATTAGCACTTAGCAGGAAATTTAAAATAACTACATGGCTTATAATCGCAAACATAATTTTCTTTATTTTAGCAACTATTGTTTTAGCAATAAACCTTGATTTTATAAAATTTATTGCCTTAAAACCATCAGATTTTATGCAAGGCAAATATCCATGGACTCTTATCACGCACATGTTTATGCATGCTCCGGGGTTAATTCCAGCCCATCTTTTTATCAATATGTTTGTTTTATTTTCTCTTGG
>CAZOGQ010000160.1:0-1869 GCA_964579545.1 Candidatus Woesearchaeota archaeon
AAAATATTCGCCTTGTGCTGAATCTAAACCACTAGTTACCCAATTGAAACTTAAATTAGCATAATCTGCTCCATTTAAATTAATTGCAATAGAAATCATTTCTCCATTTGTGAGAGATTGGTCTATACATTCTTCAGTCAGAACTTCAAAAAGTGTAACTACATCCCAATTGCCGTCACCTGCACTTATAGAGACGCAGTCTTCAAAGAATTCTTGCTCTGGGTCAATTATATGATCTAACTCAAGAAAAGCATTTTCATTATTATCTAAGTTCACAATTCTAAGATCAAATGTATCATGGCTTCCTATCAGCTCTGTTAAATAAACAGTATAATATTTTTCCTGTGTTATTATTGGAAATTCTGTTATCTTATTATCAGAATCAGGATAATAAACTTCTATTATTGTATTAGCTTTTTGAGTGTTTCTTACATAAAGAGTTATATCTCTTGTCTTATCTAATTTCTGCTCAAATGTTACTCTAACATATTCACCATTGTTTATTGGCTCGCTCCAAATATCATCAAGTTCTCTGACCTCTTCATATATATCTGAAATAAATTCTCTCTGGCTGTTTAGGTGCTCTGCTTTGCTTATTTCAATAATCAATTCAAAAGTTTGATTTGAAAGATAAGGAACATTCCATTCAATTTTATCTATTAAGCCATTATCATCAGTATCAAAAACATCAAAATCATGTTTCTGCCTGCTACCGTCGATAATCCAATAAAGTTTTATTTTGTCTTTATGTTCAAGTTTTATTGTCTCGTCTATATTTGTGAAAGACAAAACATTTTCATAATGTGGTTCATCAGGGCCAGTTATTATGATTTGTTTTTTTCTCTTGCTAATTTCTTGTTCAAAAGATTGAGGAGCTTGTGTTTCATACTCAATTTCATATTCTGTTGCATCATCAGTTATATTAATTTGAATTTCTTCTGTTTCTTGTTCAGCTTGAGGAATCTCAGAAATAACTTGTCCTGTTCTAAATCTAAATAAATTCTTCAGCCAGTTCCAAAATCTTGTTATTATACCTTGCTTGTCAGATTCTTGAATTGCAAGGCCAGTTATTTTAATTGAAGCAGAAGAAACTTGTTGTTTTTTATTCTCGATAAGTTTATTTATTTTTATGTTTTCTGCTATTGCTGGCAAATTTATTGTTAAATTTTCTGGTTTCTCTGTCTTAACAATTTTTTTCCATTTAACTGGCTGGCCGATAATTGCTCTTTCCTGAATTGTTTCTATACTAATATCTATCTCAGTAATATTAATATCTGTTACATTAACTTCTTTAGTAATGTTTTCTTTTATTTGCTCTTTCTTTATTTCTTTTGTTTTATTTAATTCTTCTACTTTAGTTATATTTTCTTCAGGAAAAGTTATATTCTCAGACTGGGTTATGTTTTCAATTTCCTCACTTATATTTTTAATAATAGTTATTTTTGTTTCATTAATAATTTCCTTTTCTTCTGTTATGTTCTCTTGCTCTTTTTTATCTGTTATATTAATTATGTTTGTCTGCTCAATCACTGTTATATTCTCAGAGATATTTTTTTCTATTATCTTCACTTTAGTTATATTTTCAACAATTTCTTCGGCAATTTCAGTCTCATTAATAATCTCTTCAGTTATATTTTCAATTTCTTCTGTTTCTTTTTCTGATATTTCTTTTGTTTGATTAATAATCTCTACTTCCTGTCTTATTAATTCTTCTATTTTGTGTGGATCTAAAGTAGCATTTACATCTCCACATTCTCCATTTATACAAGTTACATTAACCCTAAAAGTAAAAAATTGGTTTTGCATAACACTTGTATCTTCACTTGGATCAATCAAAGTTATATTTAAAATACCCCAAGGAACTGTCCA
>CAZOGQ010000161.1:0-1828 GCA_964579545.1 Candidatus Woesearchaeota archaeon
CCTAAAATTAAGTAAAGAAATAAACTAAAACTTAATTCTGCTCCTGCTCTAGTGATCGCTTCTGGTAATAAATGTAAAAATGCACCACCAATTAAAGCACCAGCAGATAAAGCTATAAGAACTAATAAAATTCTGTTCAAAAGCCTTTCCTTTAAAAAAAGAGCTAAGGCTCCAACAAAAGCTATTAAACTAATTAAAAAAGTACTTATAACTATATAAATCAGGGTACTCATTTTTTATAATCTCCCTACTTCTTTCCCATAAACATTGGACCTGTTGCTTCGCCCGTCTCACTTAATTTTCCATTAATAAATTGACGAATAACATCTTTTATTTTGCCTTGTCCTTTATAGATTTTTATTCCAAGCTGACTTAAAACCTGAAAAGCTCTTGGCCCTAAGTTTGTAGTTATTACTGCATCTATTTTTTCATTTGCGACAAGTTGGGAAGAAGTTACTCCTGCTCCACCAAACTGCATTGCAGCAGTATTTTCTATTGTCTTAGTGTCCTTAATTTTCTTATCCTTAATCTCTACAACAACAAAATAAGGACATCTGCCAAACCTTACATCCACTTCACTTTCTAAATCTTTTCCAGTTGAACTTACAGCAATCTTCATTTTTTACCTCCTTCAAATTTAATTTCTTATATCCTATTTACCCTCTTGTCATAGCTGAGCCGCATTTAGGACATTTTTGTTGGTAGCAAGGAACTCCAACCTGGTGTGCCGCCTTTGCCCCACATTTTGGGCATACACAATCTCCTCCAGGACCTGCTGCAAAGCCGCCCATTCTTCCTCTGCCACCAGCTCCTCTGCCTGCGCCTCTACCAGATCCTCTTCCTAAACCTAAACCTCTTCCTTGGGTTTGAACCATTTTATAAACACCTCCCTGAATTTTAATTGCTTTTCCATTTACAATAGCATCAGAAATTTTTTTTCTTGCATTTTTCAAAAGACGAGAAAATGTTGGCTGGCTTATTTTCATTTTTTTAGCAGCTTTTTCTTGCTCTATTCCTTCAGTATCTATAAGTCTTACAGATTCAAATTCATCATAATTCAGAATGCTTTCATCTAAATGTAAAAGCCTTACTCCAGTTGGCTTAAAGTAAGTTACACTTGGCTGAAAAAATACTCTGCGAGTTATTCTTGGTCTTGGCATTTTTATTGTTCCCTTTTCATTTTACTTCCGCATTTAGGACATTTTATAACTGAACAGGGTTTTCCTCTTTCATGTTTAATCTTATGCCCACATTTAAGACAGACACAATAACCTCCTGGCCCTTCTCCCTTTGCTTCAGGAATTTCATTCTTAAACCTGCCTTTCCTCTGCCAGCCAAAACCCTTCCTAGAAGTTACCTTCGAAACAAAATCTTTTGGTTTGAAATATGAATCTGTAATATCATGGCTTTTTATTTGAATTGCTACATATTCTAAGGGTTCTATATTTTTAATTAATTTCTCTTTAAGATTATTAGATATTTTTGCAGCTTTTTCTACACTTATTTTATTGGGCAATTTAATCTCTAAATTTGCAGTTACAGCAGAGCCCTTCTTTTGAGTTTTTATATCAGAGATTTCTATATGCTCTTTTTTTGTAATTTTTGTAATGTTTTCTTCTATTTCTTCTCCTGCTGAAGCATCTAATAATGAATCAGTTGCTTCTTTTCCTAGTGAAAAAGATTTTTTGATTATATATAATCCTATTAATAAGGCAAGCAAGGAATCTGCATAAATCCAATATTTGGCTAGAATTAATCCTATTAAAACTGCAACTGATGTATAAACATCAACTCTTGAATGAACTCCATCTGAAACTAAGCTTATTGA
>CAZOGQ010000162.1:0-1817 GCA_964579545.1 Candidatus Woesearchaeota archaeon
TCTCATTCAGAACTAATTTTCGGTTTCCTTAGGACATATGTCCCTTGGACATACACAGCACTCAGTATCCTAATATTTTTAAACTCTTTGTCCTTGTTTTTATTATGCAATTTAAATATACTATTGAACAAGCTTCTCAGCTCATAAAACTTGCAAGGCAGAGCATTAAAGAAGAATTTGAATCAGGCAAAGAAAAAGAAAATAGAGAAAAACAAGGGCTTGAGAAAAAAGAATTTAGACAAGCAAGAGGAGTCTTTGTTACGCTCTTAACATTTCCAGAAAAAAAATTAAGAGGTTGCATAGGCTTCCCATATCCTTCTCTACCAATTAATGAAGCAGTAAGTCAAGCTGCTAAGTCCTCTGCATTTTCAGACCCACGTTTTCCAGCTATGAAGAAAGAAGAAATCAATAAAATAATAATTGAGTTCTCGATATTAACAATACCTCAAGAAATAAAAGATGTTAAAAATATTGAGATAGGAAAACATGGTTTAATGTGCCAATATCTTGGGTATTCTGGCCTCTTGTTGCCACAAGTAGCAATAGAACATAATATGAATAAACTTAAGTTTATTGAAGCTGTTTGCCAGAAAGCTGGATTGCCAAGAGACACCTGGCAAGATGATAAATGTAAATTTCATTGTTTTCAAACCCAAATATTTACGGAAATAGAACCAAATGGGGGGGTTATGGAAAAATGAAACACCCAATGAAAGTAGGTTTTAGCTTCGGCTTAACATCAGGGATAATTACAAGGCTTGGATTAATTGTATGATTAAACTCAACAACTTCTTCAAAGTTAGTTGTTATTGGAGGCATTTTAACAATAGCCATTGCAGATGCACTTTCAGATGCTCTCGGAATACATATATCTGAAGAATATGGATATAATCATCCTAAAAAAATTGTCTGGCAAGCTACAATATCTACATTTATATTCAAGTTTATTTTCGCATTAACATTTATTATTCTAGTTTTATTATTTTCACTTCAGACAGCAGTATATATGAGTATAACCTGGAGCTTATTATTACTAAGTATTTTCAGTTTTAAAATTGCAAAAGATAAGAAGAAGCCAGGAAAAATAATTTTTGAGCATTTAATTATAGCAGTATTAGTTATAATTATAACTAATTATCTTGGCATTTTTATTAAATCAGTATTTGGTTAATGTTTTATGGAAAAATAATTAAATATTAAGACTTAGATTGCAGTTGTTTATAAGCATTTTTTATGATAGACGAAGCTAAATCTGCTGTATGCTCTTTAAAACCTTTTTCTACAGCTTTATCTCCAACATATAATTCATCTATTTCTTCTGGTCGCGGACCTGCGTAATAGTCTTTAGGTAATTGTGTTATCCACGCACCCAGTGAATAATTAGGAGAATTATATTCAAAAATCTCTGGAGAAATAAAAATTCTATTACCTCCACCTTCTTCTATTTCAGTTTTAAAAGTATGAGTATTTAAATCAAAAAAACTTATTTCAATTTGCCCGCTTGAGTTTAATGGTCCGAATATGGATTCATCAGCCATAAAAGATAGTAATTTCTTAACAGGAACATATAAACTTACTGGTGGAAACTCTTGCTCTTTAGAATACTCTCCTTCAAATATGAATCTACATAACCCAGATATAATACCCAACCATGAAGTAGTTCTCTCATTAATAGCCAATATTTTTTGGCCATTACTCCTTTCTACTTGATTTAAAAATGTAACAACACGAGACTTTTGTTCTTGGGAAGTTAGATGATATAAAGAATAAAAACTTGACAAAACTTCTTGTGAATCAGTTCGTACACCATGTATCTT
>CAZOGQ010000163.1:0-1813 GCA_964579545.1 Candidatus Woesearchaeota archaeon
AAGATGAACATCACGGAACTGTTTGGGATGTTCAAGCTTAAGAAGCTGGGGCTTTTAAGCTCCAGAGTGTTTCACTTATTTTTAATATTTTCCTTCAGAAAGCTAAGTAAACGTGTTTAGACAGAAAGAAAAACCACCAATACCATTAATTAAGGTCCCAACTAAACAAATCCTACCAACAAACTTATAAATTTTTTATCAAATCTGTCTGATTTTTTCGTTTTTTCTGCCACCTTACTACATAATAAACACCAAAAAAACTTATTATAAAAACTTATCTCTAAAAAAATCCTTAAAATAAGGAAAGATTTATAAATACTTACATATTATAAGTAATATGGTAAAAACAGAGTACGGAAAAAAAATCAGACTTGATGCGAAAGACAAGAAAATACTGATAGAATTACAAAAAAATGCAAGGCAGAGTATTGCAGAAATAGCTAAAAAAACAAAACTTCCAAGAGATGTCGTTGTTTACAGGATTAAGAAATTTGAACAGAACAAAGTGATAAGAGCATATCATACTTTTCTTAATCCTCAGAGGTTAGGTTATCCTCTTTATGTTTATGTTCTGTTTTCTTGTTATAATATTAAACCAGAAGAAGAAACCAAGTTTATTAATTATTTGAGAAATCATAAACAAATAATTTATGTTGCTAAAAATTCTGGAAAATATGATTTTTGCATTAATGTTTGTGTTCGCGATTACAAAGAATTTGATGATATAATCAGAAAAATAAGGCAAAAATTTATTGATGTTATAAAAGATATTGAGTCACTCCCCATAATTCAGGAATATAAATTTGATTGGATGGCTGATCTAATTTAAATAATTTAAAAAATTAAAAATGCAAAAGAAAAAAAACAAAACAAGAAAAAAGATAAAACTGATATTATTGTTTACTGTAAGTATTTTCCTGTTATATTCTGTTTTTGTTTCAGCTCTGGAAGATCCTGCACATTCTATGGAAATAAATATTCTCCCAGATACTGAAATCAATGTAGGAACCCAGTCAGTTGTTCAGGCCGTAGAAAATAATCTTGATGATAGGGGTTGCATATACAAGTTATATAGAAATAATGAATATGTTTCAAATCCAGACATACAAACTTTAGAGGAGGGAATGTATATTTATGTTTATGATACATTTGGCTGTAGCAATTATAGTTCTGGCCAGGTAACCAAAAATCTTGCTGTGCATAAATCAAAAAGAAAACTTTTTCTTTTTTTAAATAATCTAAGAGAGGATGTTTCAGTGACACTTGGAGCTGGTATCAATATTAAAGCGCAATTTGAACATTTTGTTGCTAACATCTCTGTTTATCTCGATGATAATCTTGTATATCAAGGGAAGTCTCCCAGTAATAATTTTATTGTTTTTAATGAATCAGGCAAACATGAAGTGAGAGCATGCTACACAGGAGATGAACAGAATGAACCGTCTGATGAAAGTTTTTTTATTTTTGTTGATATGCCTGATTCTACTGAACCTAAAATAACTTTGATTAGCCCAAAAAAAAATGGAAATGTGACTTATGTTCTTTTTTCATATTCTGTGAAAGATGATAGTGATATAAAGAGCTGTACGCTTATGGTGAATAAAAAAGCATTATATAATTCTACAAGAATTAATAAAAATTCAAAGAATTATTTTAATGTTTCTTTTTTAAGTCCAGGAAAATATTCATGGGGGGTCTCTTGTATAGATGTTATGGGCAACAAAGGGATATCACCAACAAGAAAATTTTCTGTAATTAGCGTGATTTATCCGCAAGAAAGCGGAAAGTATATCGGAGGAAGTCTCGGGGAAAT
>CAZOGQ010000164.1:0-1808 GCA_964579545.1 Candidatus Woesearchaeota archaeon
TATAACGACAGATTTGCATGCAGCACAAATTCAGGGATTTTATAATATTCCTGTTGACACGCTGCAAAGTTTTCCTTACGCTGTTTCATATATAAAAAGAAATTATCCTGATTTTATTAAAGATCTTACTATTATCTCTCCAGATGTTGGGGGTACAGTAAGAGCAAGAGCCTTTGCCAAAAGACTTGGATGCGACATCTCAATTATTGACAAAAGAAGAAAAGATGCAGAAAATATTGAAGAAATGAGAATTGTTGGAGAAATAAAAAAGAATGTGTTAATTGTAGATGATATTATAAGTACTGGAGGTACGGTATGCCAAGCAGCTAAACTTTTAAGAGAAAAAGGAGCTGAAAATATTTTTGTTTATGCAACCCATGGAATTTTTTGCGACAAAAAAGGCCAAGAAAGACCTGAACAAAAAATAAAACAATTTGTTGATAAAATTATTACAACAGATTCTATCCCAGTTAAAAGAGAGGGCATAGAGGTTGTTACATTAACTGATTTATATGCAGAAGCTATTTATCGAGTTCAGAAAGGTTTGTCAATTTCTAAGTTGTTTGATTAGAATTAATACAAAAAATTGGTTTATAAATTTCATTCTGGCAAGGATTGCTAATAGAAATGCCTCAAATCAAGCAGACAATATTACCAGACGCATTGCTGCAACTGCTTCTGTTAACTTATATTTTGTTGATAGACTAAATGAACTTGCTCTAATTGAATTAAAAGGAAATTTCACAAAATTATTTTTATTATTAGTTTTGAAGTTTAAAGAATTATATATCTCTTTTTAGTGGTAACATATAGAAAGACTTATAAATACATATAAATAATTAATTTTATAATGGAAACACGAATTGAAGTTAAAACTGTAAAAAAATCTGAACTGAATTGATTAAAGGAGTAGGTGAATTTTTAAGAGATCCTCGTGCAGGCCATTTTAAAAAAAGTGTCCGAAAATTTAATTGTCTACAAACACTAGAAAGAATTGAACAAATAGAAGATGTTGGTATTAATACAGAATTATACTTAAGGGACGTTCTTATAGATTATCAAGCAAGAAAAACAACACATCAAGATATGGGTAATGGTTTTTTAAGCAAATATTGTTCAATTGCAGAATCTTTAACAAAAAATGATGCTTTTTTCAGACAATTTTACGATTTAATAAAAGAAAGAGTAACTAATCCTTTAAGAGGACCCACTAGACAAAGTATTACATCAAGAAGGGGAGCGATCACATTTTGCATCAACCAATTTAGACAAGGAAAAGCATACTTCCAATTAGATGATGTTTTCAGGGTCTTAGATTTTTTAGAGCCAACAAAAGAGCATGGAAGACGGGGGATGATAGTGACCGAGAACTCTCACATAAGTATAGAAGAGATATTAAAAATAGCTGAATCTAAAATACCATATTTAGAAGAACTTAAGAGAGGACTAGTTAATCTCCAAAAGAAATATGAAGAAGCTTATAGAAGGAATAAAGAGAAGTTCTCTCAGCAATATATTGCCCGTTTCCCACTTGAAGCTTAATTATTTGATTAACTCAAGAATTCCAGAAATAAAACAATTTGTCTTTCAAAGATTCTTTATATTTCATACCTGCAAGAGAGTGGGCTATCTTCTTGATTTCACGAGATGCTTTGCTGTATGGATGCTGCTCGATAACTCCTTTTCCATTTGCAGAAGCTGTACTTACTTTTATATCTTCAGGTATAACACCAAGGACCTGTGCATTTAGCAGACCAGCAATTTCATCTTCGCCCAGTTCTTCTTTATGCCTGCCTTGTTTATTTATT
>CAZOGQ010000165.1:0-1767 GCA_964579545.1 Candidatus Woesearchaeota archaeon
TGGTGAAACTAATGAAAGTTGTATTGAAAGATGGTTATGTACTCCTTGGAGTGAATGTGTTAAAAATTTAAGGATAAGAAACTGTATAGATGTTGGTTTTTGTGGCACAGAGAAAGATAAACCTGAAACTGAAGTTCCTTGCGATTTTGTCAGGCCAGATATTAAATTTTCACCAGCCCCTTTAAATCTAACCATCAGGAAAACAGAGATAATGGGTTTTATAATAAGAGTTACAGAAAAATATTTATCAAATAACACTATTATGATCCAATGGTTTTTGAATTCTGAACTTGTAAAACAAAGTTTTGGAGTAGGCAATTTGGATTCAAGTGTTGATATAGAAATTTTAAATAATTCTATTGTTACTGCAAAGATATCAGGAGATTATTATAGGGAGACTGTAGTTTGGGATATTGAAACTATAGAAACAGAATGTGAAGAAAAGTGGAAATGTGACTGGACATTTTGTAAGTCAGATGGTTATAAATATGCATATAACTGTGTTGATATTAATAACTGCAATACAACATCTAGAATGCCTTATAGGGAAGCGTGTGATTGTGTGCCAGAATGGTATTGTTATAATTGGTCTAAGTGTCTTATTAAGTATGAACTTAAGGATTTATTAATGGCAGAGCCTCTTGCAAGAGGAAAACAGAGAAGACTTTGTAAAGACCTTGTAAAGTGTACAGCAAATAAAATTGAAGAAAGAAAATGTAAACTGAATGTGTCAGTTGATATTAAAGAAAAAACCTGGTGTGGAGAGAGATATGTTGAACTATATGCAGAGGGTAGATTAGTCAGCAGAATAAAGAAAAGAAAGATGCATGGTTTAACAACCCTTGATATTGTTTTTACTATTTCAGATTTTAAAGGTTATTGTGATTATTGTTACGATAAGGTTAAGAATTATGATGAAACAGATATTGATTGCGGAGCTAACTGCCCTCCCTGTGAAGAAGCATTAAGTACAGGTAAAAAAATCGGACTTAGCCTTTTAGAAATTTTAAATGTAATTTTCTTAATATTTTTAATATCTACAATGATCTATATCGTGTATCTAAGAATTATCTCTTTGTGGATTGTTTTCAAGAGATATAAAACTAAGAATTTTTGATATGCTCAAAAACCACTCAGAGAATGGCATTTACATGCCACTAGTCTATTACTGGTGGTTTTTGACAATTTGGAGAAAGTATCTTTAATGTTTTCTTAATTTTTTGATTATAAATCTTGAGCCTGCTAGGTCTGATATTATAGCAGATATCATTAGATTTCCAAGAACCGCTCTAAAAATACCACTTATAATGGGAATCCTTGTTTTTTCTGAGAATCTGTTTATAATCTCTTTTATTTCTTCTTCTTTTAATTTAATATTAGTTAATTTATTTCCCATTATCCCCCTAACGAAAACAGGCTTATCAGGCCCTGCGCATTCTATTGCTCTGGTGGTGGGATCTGAAATTATTGGATTTAATTTTCCTAAATCTATTCTTTCTGTTTTTTCAATAGGAAATTTTAGAATCGGTCTTGGACTCATTGTTGGTCTTTGAACCTTTATTTCTTCTATAGGCATAGAAAATCTTTTTTGTATCCCTTTTCCCATTCTTAAGGTACTGACTCCAACCTTTTTTATTTCTTTTGTTATTGGTGTTTCAATTTCTATAATTTCTCTTGGTCTGTTTGGAACAGGTATCTTAATTATGCTTTCTTTTGGACTTAAAGAAGGCAACATTTCTGCACTTGTTTTATCTATTTTCTCTGGAA
>CAZOGQ010000166.1:0-1728 GCA_964579545.1 Candidatus Woesearchaeota archaeon
TTTTGCCATCGCCATGTAATGATGGCCGCGAGGGGTTTCCCAAATCATTGGGTTGGTGTGGTATTAAGACATTTCCTTTGATTCTTCTTGAACTTCCATGATAAAAGAATTTTGGTTTCATTCTCCTTTTTTTATTCTACTTCTTTTTTATTTTACTTTTCAATTTTGCTTGTTCTTATATGCTCTAAGTTCAACTGATTTAATAAATTTATTGTTCCTTGCCTCTGTTCAGATTTTCCGAGCCCCTTCCAGTCAAGAATAAACAGTTTTGTCTTTTCAACTGTTTTTCCCATTACTTCATACAACATCTGCTCATTAAGTGGCAGAGCATATTGTGGAATAACGTGGCAAAATGCATACTGAGAATTAAGTTGTACTTTATTAAGATTAGGACAGTAATGTGGCCCTCCTAAGCCAACACAAGGAACCCATTTTTTTGTTATCTCATTATTATTTTTATTCCAATTTTCTATTGCTTTTATTAATGTTAGAGCAACGATTTTTCCTGCTTTTTTGTCTGCCCATTCAGCCTCGTTACTACCAATTTCAATAAAACAACAAGGCTTTTCAATATAAGGACCGTGGTGAGTACATTCTAAGGTGCATATATAATCTGATTCCCCTTTTTCCCTTGCAACTTGATTTTGTTTATTAAGCTCAATAAATAAATGTTTTAAAAAGAATGCAGATGAAGGACAGATTTGTTCTTGTCTCCCTCCTAGCTCAGCTTTTTTCCAGTTTCCTGGTGCATGTATAGAGAGAGTTTTATTTGGTATCTCTGAACGATGTTTTGAAATAAATATAATAAAATCAAAATCCTTTCCTTGTTTTTCTAGCTGTTTATCAATATCCTCAGCATCCACTATTTTCCTGTCTGTTGTAAATATAGATAAGTTATTATCTAGTTTTTCTAGTTCTTCCTTAATGTTCATTCCAGCTTTATCTAACAGACTTGCAATAAAAATGAATTTCCTAAACATTTTCAATCATTTCAATAATTTTTTCCTTATTTTCTAAAAATTTTTTATAAGCATTAAAATTATTAAATGCTCTGAGGAAAATTAACCTGTTTTGCTTGTCAATTGTATATACAACATGTGTTTTATTTTTTAATGCTCTAAAAATGTGGTTTCCGTTGACGGTTCCCTCAAATTTATGTAAATGGGTAAAGAATTCATGCTGACAATCAATTACCAATTCCGTGTTAAAATCTGGCGCGTCTTTTAAAAAACGCTTAATAACAATTATTTCTTTAACAATTGGCCTTAGTTCTTGAAAATGATGATGACAGTTCACACATCTGGCAGAGTTTGGACAATTAAACATAAAATTAAATAATTTTTTGATTTTTATATGTATCGTAAATATATATCAAAATAGAGAAATTTTTATAAACTCTGGCTGATAGCTATTTTAATGGGTTGTTCTTGAAATAATAAAAGGTATGCCAGAACACGTTCATATGATTATTGATGTGTCAAGAACAATGAGCGATGCTAAGGCTATACAGTTAATAAAGGGTTTGTCTTCTTATCTGTTATTCAGGATTTGCGAAAACTTAAGGAAAGGGTATCCTAAAGGGCATTTCTGGAATGAAGGATATTTTTGTGATGGTGTTGGAAGTAGCGATTTTGCAAGAAGTTACGAGTATATAAGAAACCAAGAAGAGCATCATTTATTCAATTATTAAGGACGCCCAGCCCTTTACAGGCTGTGGAGGATGTCACA
>CAZOGQ010000167.1:0-938 GCA_964579545.1 Candidatus Woesearchaeota archaeon
TCAAAAGCACTGATTTAAGTCATCCTGACCTTGAAATAACTTTTGAGAAAGTCCTTAGTTGCTTCAATTAAAATTAGTTATACAGTAGGCCGTAAAAATTACAGTGTATTTTCTTCTATTTATCTTTTTGCTCTTCTGCGGCCCTCTACCATATTATATGAATAAGATAAAGAATAACCAACATAATCTCTTAATTTTTTTTGTTTCTCATAATTTCTCAGAAGACAGTCAAACCTGCTTCTCATGCTTCTATCTGGATCTATTACCAAAACTTTGAGAGTTTTACCATTGCTATTACTTGTTTCCATAAACCCACTTATTTTTTAGATTTAAAAGGATTGTTATAATCTAATATACTGTTTTATTAGCTTAGCAAAAATAGAAAACAAAATCATTCTTCATGTGGAATAAGCCTGCCTGTAGAAACAGCTGTTCTGTACATTTTTTTAGTTGCTTTTTCTGCCATTTTTTGATGTTATTTAGTTTATTTTATTTACATATCAGAACTCTTTTTCCCAGGTAAAATCAGGATGATTTTAGGGTTTTTAAAGTTCCCTAGCATCTTCAAACACACAAAATGAAAAACCTCAAATAGGAAGGCGCTTTCAAAAACACTTACGATACAGCTATTTTGATTTCTGGGGATGGGGATTTTGTTCCTGCTGTGAAGATTGTCCAAGAAGAATGGAAAAAGGTTGAGAATATTTATTTTAAGAAAAGTGCATCCACAAACTTAAAACAAAATTGCGATAAATCTATAATGCTGAAGAAGGAGTTATTAGATAAATTCTTTGATTAAGAAAAGAACCAAACAATTTTATGTTTTTCTATTCTTAGATTCGAAATAGTTATCCCGCAGCACAAATTAATTTAAATTACGAGAGTTTTGAACAGAAAAGAATCAGGGTTTCTCTTAGAATAACCTAAATTTTATTCTT
>CAZOGQ010000167.1:948-1727 GCA_964579545.1 Candidatus Woesearchaeota archaeon
TATTCTTCAAAATTCTAATAATGTCTTCACTACACTTATTCCAGAAATCAAGTATTTCCATTGCTTGGGATATTGAAACTTTAAATCCCCTGTAGTTAGCATCATGCCTTATTTTCTTAAATCTATCAAGGAAATTCAGCTGAATTTTCTCCTTGATGTCAAGCTCTTTTAGTATCTCTAAACTTATTTCATGGTTTGATGGCTCATAGCCAAGAAGCCACCAATGTGCATCTCCTAGTTGCCTTATAGACTCATAAATTTCTCTGAATATGAGTGTTGCGCTATCTTCTCTCAGTTTAATCTCTTTTGTAACTCTAGCATTAGTTTCAGCAGACTCTATAAGGGACTTTATTTTTTCTGAGTCTTTCTGTCTTACTCTCAATATTCTAGCCTTAATTAGCGTATCTATTATTTCTTTTTTCATTTTTTGACCTCTAGAAAACCAAGCAATACTATTCCATTTGCTATATTATTAAAAATATTATTATCAATTTTTTTTCTATTGAATATATGAATTTGGATTTTTTTGCCACTCTCTCTTTCTAGTTCAACAAGCTCTCTTAATCCTATAGTTTCATAATCTCTGACTTCACCTGTTTCTATAGCAATATCAATGTCTGAATTGTAGATATCTTCTCCTTTTCTAAAACTACCGAACAAAATAATTGCTCTTGGATTATTAAAGTAATCATTAAGAAACTCAACTAAACCACTTTGGTATACAAAATTAAGATTGTATATTATCTTACTTCTTGTGAAATACCAGTTATTCTGATTTG
>CAZOGQ010000168.1:0-1684 GCA_964579545.1 Candidatus Woesearchaeota archaeon
AAAGATATCGGAAGACTGTATGAGAATGTTGTTGCAATTGAACTTAGAAGGCGTGGGAAAGAAATTTTCTACTGGAAATCTTCAAGACATGAAGAAGTTGATTTTGTTATTAAGCAAGGATTAAAAATTAAACAATTAATTCAAGTATGTTATAATATTAATAACATTGAAACAAAAAAAAGAGAAATTAAATCATTACTAAAGGCAAGCAAAGAATTAAAATGTAGAAATCTAGTTGTATTAACAGAGGATTACAATGGAAAGGAAAAGATTGAAAACAAAATAATTAAATATGTGCCGTTGTGGTTATGGCTAAAAGGGAACATTGTGCAGAATGTAGATATATGAACTCACAAAATTTATTTAAATTCTTTGATTTTCAATATCCTGTCAATTTTATCTTTAATTCTAAGATAAAATCTTTTTATTTGTTTTGCGTCTTCTTCAGAGATCAGCTGCCCATAATACTTTGAGCTGTTTCTTTTGTATCTTAACTGGTCAAATTCTTCTATAATTGAAACATCAAAATCTTTTTTAGCAAGATAAGCAATTGATGCTTTATGAGAATATGACTTAAACCCAGCTAAAGCAAGTAAAGCATCACAAAAATCTCTTAAGCCATCATAAATATTTTCAAATATAATCTTAGAGAATACAGCCATGTCTAGCATCAAACTTTTCTTTATTCTATCAGACATATCCTTAACAAGAGATTTTGCAAGTTCTTTGTCTGGAAAACATTTTTTAACCTCGTTTGTTTTTAGGAAATATTCAAAAGGCATCATTTTCTTATATAACCATAGAGCAAAATTCCATTTATTAGATTATTAAAAAATTCATTAGACACTTTTTCTGGTAAAATTAAGAGGTGGATTTTTCTGTTTAAAATTCTTTCAAATTTTTCTAAATCAATAATTTCCTTTTTGTTTGTTCTTACTGCTATATCTATATCTGATTTTTCGAGATCCTCTCCTCTTGAGTAACTTCCAATTATAGAAATGGATTTTGGGGAGTATTCTCTGATTAAAAAATCCGCAATTCCTGAGGAGTAGAGCTGAGAAAGATTGAATAACCTCTTTTTCCAAATAACTTCTTTGCTTTCGATGTTTAAGTAAACTTCGACAAAATGTTTTTTTGCTTCTCTTTTTACTATACCTTGCTTCTCCAAGATTTTTGCTATATTTAGAATAGTATTCGGATTAAGGCGAGTAAGTCTTGCTAATTCTCTTATATGGAATCTATAAGTGGGTTTATCGAACAGCTCTTTTAAAATCTTGTTGATATTTTTGCTGTTTGTATTATTGTTCATTTTTTTATACATTTGAATTATTTTTTATACAAATGTATAATTTTTTATATATTTAAATTTTACTGTTTAGTTTACTTCTTTATTACAACAACCCCTTTTTCTTTTTTTCTCTTTTTTAGTTTTTTTATTACAACAAACCAGATAATATTACTTATAACTACAAGAATTATTAAAACTGCTATTAATGTTTTTACATTTAGTTTATTTCCTTTTGGGACTATTGCCAAGCCAGTTAGCCCGATAATCTCTATGCTATCTTCTGTTATCTTCACCTTCACATTCTTTTCAGTTGTTTTTTCTCCATACTTCAAAATTATTTTACCATCATAAATTCCTGGTTTTGTTACATTTCCTGACAAAGAAACTAATCTTAAA
>CAZOGQ010000169.1:0-1627 GCA_964579545.1 Candidatus Woesearchaeota archaeon
AAATTATCTCCGTTATTTTGGAATGGTTTGATCACAAAAACTATGAAAGAAGATTTAGTTATTAAAACTAAATACGCAAAACATATCTAACATATTATTTAATAATATGTTGATTAAGATTAACTTACTGACTTCGCCACTTTGTGAATATTGTTAATTTTGCTTCTTATTGACTTTTGCCAGTTGAGGGCATTTTAGCTATTTTTGCGATTAATTACCTATTTCTCTCATAAAAAACCAGTTTCAAAAAGCTTTAAATAGTTACCCTACATTATTTTTATAAGTTTTGTTAGCTTTTTTGCTAATTGCTAAAGGAAAAAACAGGTGCAAAGGGGTTGAAATATGGCTTATAAGAAATATATTAAAAGAGGGAATAAAATATATGGTCCTTATGTTTATCAGAGCAAGAGACAAGGAAGTAGGGTAACAACTTCTTATATAGGAAGAGCAGATGAAATTGAAAAAAAAGAAAAAAGAAACAAAAGGCATTTTTTAAGGTTACCTTTATTAATAGTTTTCCTAATGCTCATTGTTTTTTCCTTACTTTTACATTTTAGACTTACAGGACATGCTGTCTTAAATGTGGAAAATACTTATTTTGAAAATGAAAATGTTAAAGGAACATTAAAACTAGCTTTAAAAGAAGGTGAGCTGCTGCCTGCAGATTCAGAATTAATAATTAATTTATCTGATCAGTATAGAGAAATTCTGATTAGAGATTTGCTTGAAGAAGTAGGTGAATTTGAGAATACTGGAAACTTTTTTGTTGAAGGAAAAGAATTACAAGGACAAGGAATTGGTTATGGCATTGCTGGAAGCAAGCCAGTTTATCCAGAAATTTCATTTCAATTAAAAATTATTTCTTATGAAATTCAAGAAGAACCAGAAGAAAAACTAGGGGAAAAGCCAGAGGAAACAGAGGAAAATATTACAGAAACACCGATAGAAAAGCCAGAAGAAAATATTACACAAATACCAACAGGAGTCCGAACTGGACAACAAAGACAAATAGAACAAATTAATGTTAGCGAGAATATAAGCCAACCAGTATCACTAGAACAGCCACAAGAAAAACCTCCAACAATCAACAAAACTGCTGAACAACCAATTATCAAACAACCTAAAGAAGAAAATATTACAGAGCAACCGCAAGAAACTCAAGAAAAACCAACAGAAAAGCCAACTGAAACACGACCAGTTGAGCAAAAACCAGTGGAGCAAGAACAAAAAATTGAAGAGAAAGAACAACAGCCAAGCGAAGAAGAATCAGAAGAAACAATAATTCAGACAAACAAGCAAAGCGAACAAGAACAGCCAAGCGAAGAACCACCCGCTGAGCAGACAATAGAACAGACAACAAAACAAACAACAGAGTCTGGCACAGAAACTACAACAGGAACACCAGTAACATCACTAACAACTGGTGAAGTTGTTTCACAAAATCAAGGAACAGGGATAATAACAAAATTCTGGAATAAACTAAAAAATATGAGATTCAGATTTACAGGCAGAGCAATAGGAGAAGCAGGCAACTTATCTCAATATAAAATAATTAATGAAGAGATTATTAACGTAACCATTTCTAAAGATGAACCTTTTACTTATAGTATTTCTGATAATCAAGTAG
>CAZOGQ010000170.1:0-1607 GCA_964579545.1 Candidatus Woesearchaeota archaeon
AGTGAACCTCCACAAGGCAAGACCTTGTGGCATCTTTAGACAAATTCGAACAGCTTAAGCTGTTCTCCTTTCCTGCCTTGCTTCTTTATATAGTTCCTTATAATATCAGCATTTACTCCTTCCCCAACAGTTGCTACATATCCTCCATCACTCCAAAACTCTCCTCCCCACAATTCTTCTTTTAAATCTGGGTGCTTCTTAAATAATTGTATTGCTGTTACACTTTTAACAACTCTAAATAATTGAGAGGGAGAGTATTTTGGGACAGACTGCAACATAAAGTGAACATGATCTTCGTCAAAACCAATAGTTTCGAATTTCATATGGTATCTGTCTTCCATCCCCGTACACACATCCTTAACAGCTTCTACATATTTTTCATTTAGAAACAAATCTTTTCTATACTTAATACAAAAGACAAAGTGATACTTTAACCTGAAAACTTTATGAGCTGATTTTTGAAGTTCATTATTCATAGTTTGGCTAAGAATTCTTAGTTTTTTAATTTTACTTTTGTTTTCACCCTAAGGCAAGACCTTAGGGTATACTTCGTAATCAAATTACTGAAATTTTTTAGATATTATTATACTTAAAAGTATATACCAGAAACTGCGTTTTTTTAAGTTCTCTAAAAATAATTAAAAAATAAATTGCAATTTTTGAGTGAAACACTTAATAAAGATTATTTTAATTGAAAATAATGTTCTCTGAAACAGAAATATTTAAATAGTAAATCTATCTGTAAAAAATTACAGATACAATAATCTGTATCCAGTTTACCAATTAGATACAATATGTTGTATTGTTAGGAAAAGAGGAAAATGAAATGTCCTTTTTGTAATAGCAAAGAAACAAAAGTAACAAACAAAAGAGATACTATTGATAGTGTAAGAAGAAGACGAGAATGCTTAAAATGTAAGAGAAGGTTTACAACGTACGAACAACCAGAAATAGAAATTGTTGTTATTAAGAAAGATGGAAGAAGAGAAGCCTTTAATGAGGACAAGTTGAGGAAGGGAATTTTAAAGGCATGTGAAAAAAGAACAATTTCGCGAGATAAAATAGATAAAATGTTTGTTGAGATAGAAGAAAAACTGAGAAAAAGAGGCAAAGAAGTTAAGAGCAGTTTGATAGGTGAATTAGTAATGAAGTCTCTGAAGAAGTTAGATGATGTTGCTTACATAAGATTCGCGTCTGTTTATCGTGAATTTAAAGATATTAAAGATTTTAATAAAGAAATAAAACTAATGAAATAAAATGGATGATGAATTCAAGCAGAACATAATACTTAAAGATCCCAAACTTTATGATAATTATGATCAACAGATGCAGAGAAAAATTATTGAAGAACTTAGACAAATCAATGTACAACCGAATTTTACAAAAAATGCAATAAGGGTTCTTAGAGGAAGATACTTCATTAAGAATAGTGCAGGAGAATCTACTGAAGATGTCGTTGGTTTATTCTCAAGAGTTGCTGCAAATATTGCCCTGCCTGATCTTTTTTATGGTGCAAGTGAAGAAGAAACACTCCAGACTGCTAAAGAATTTTATAATATGATGATAAACAGAGAGTTTATGCCTAATTCTTCTACTTTAATGAATGC
>CAZOGQ010000171.1:0-1606 GCA_964579545.1 Candidatus Woesearchaeota archaeon
GTCTTGTGATTCAAAATAAATAACAGCCATCTCATCACTTCTTAAAGCAAGGTCAAGAGTCAGTTCATAAAGCTTATCTAAAACAATGTCTGCACTTGTTTCAGTATTTGTTGAAATCATCTGTTGTTTAGGCGAGTAACCTTCTGCTTGAGCAATTATAAACCCATTTACACATTGCGGAAATTCTTCACTAAGAACAGAGTCTCTCCCACTAATCTCTGTCTTTCCAATATCGCAAACCTCTCCTAAACACTTAAAGTCAATATCAGCTTCAACGGGACTAAGATCTGTTGAATAAGTATAAACACTAACCCTAGTGTTTTTGTACTTACAAATATCTGGCTCAATTTCCTCAAGAGAAGTGCCATGAAGAGCATTTCTTGGCATAGATTTTTCGATTATTACTGCAAGAGGAAATTGAAATAATTCGCCGTTAGATTCATCATATATCTGTACAAGAACAGGAAAAGTAATATCATAAACAAAATGATAGGGGACATAACAAAAACCTAAGATTCCAAGACCTTTTTGTAAGCCAACAGGCTCTGCAACCATAAGTCCCTCGCTGGCAGGCCATATTTCAAATCGAGATGGCCAATTTTTAGAATAAATAAAATTAATGTTTTCATCAGTATCTATTGCTTTAAAATAACTCTTAAATCCTTGTTCTCTATTTATTGCTTGAATATTTGCTTCAAACGCGTCTTGTAAGTCTTGGATAACTTTATCTGCTCTCCAGATTTTTGGTGAACAACTTATGTCCACACCAGTTACAGGAGCATAAAGTCTTAAAACATCTACTGCATAGTTCTCAAGAAACATCTCAGTTTTTTCTTTATTATAAATTTCTCTTGCCAAAGAATAAAACCTGCCAAACTTGCTTTTTACTTTTACATCATGTTTTCTAATCTCATAAGTTGTTTTTTCTTTAGAAACACTTAATATGGCGTCTACTTCAACATCTGTTGTTGTATCTTTTATTTTAACATCAACTTTTGGTTCTGAAAATTCTATTTCATAACCTTGTTCATAAAAAGAGGAAAAATCACAATTTTGTATTGTTCCTTTTAAGTATTCTTCAATTTCTTTTTCCATATCTTTTTTTAAGGGAACTTGTTCTTTAACAATGTTATTTCCAGAAACATAATACCAATACGGCACGCCAAAACCATAGAAATCTAAATGAGAAGAAAAGGGTCTATATTCTGAACCTGGCTCAAACTCTCCTGTTTCAATATATCCTGCTTGGCTTCCTGCAATACTTAAAGCTTGTCTTGTTTGTTCTTCTATGCAAGACTGAAAATAATCTTCAACTTGCCTGATTTCAGTAGGGATTTTTGGGCCTACTTTTTTTTTGACCACAAAAAAAATCACCAAAGCAGCAATAATTACCACAGCGAGAATAATAAAAATAGTAATCTGGGCTTTCTTATTCTCATCCATTTTGTCTCTTTTACAATTCCAATTATCGCTTACACCTTCTTTTTGCATAGAAAGATGATGGAAAGAGCATATATAAATTTTGTTAAATCTTAAAAATCTTTGTGTCTTACCACACAATAAATTATGTGGTTTGTTAGATTTTTAGGATATTCAAAATTCTATG
>CAZOGQ010000172.1:0-1592 GCA_964579545.1 Candidatus Woesearchaeota archaeon
TACGGAAAAACGACTACCAAAGAATTTTTGTACTTATTGCTGAAAAATATATTCATCCATTTTGGCATGCACTACATTATTTTGTTGTGATGGAACAAATGTATCATGCAGCCTCTAATTTAATCAGAGATAATTCTAAGTTGGTTGGTAAAGATATCCCAGAGAATTTTAAATGGAAAAAATCCATATTCTGGGGTAATGAAAAAAGTATTTCTACTGAATTGATTTTAGAAATGTTTGGTAAAAAAGGCGTTATTTAGTAGAGAGGGGAACTTTTGTATTTTATAAGGATAGAAATAATACCTTAATATCTAGAACATCTATTTTGACATTTTGGCAGGATAGAGCATATGTTCGATGTATTGAAAGATTAAAACAAAGTGACAGAAAAGCTTTAGATGAGCTAATAAGAAAGATAAAAAGGCAAGATATACATCAAAAAAGGCTTATTCATCCAAGACAAAATCTGCCAGATGCAAATTATCTTATCGGTGAGTTAAAAGTTGGCAGAGTTCCAGAACAACAACTCCATAACTTTTTCTCATTTTGGGATAAGCCAAGCGAATGAATAAAAGTAGATAGATTTATATACTAGTATACACTTTTGTATAAATGGTAGAGATTAGAGTGGATGTAAAGTTTACACAGAGGCAGTTAGGAAAATGGAAAGATACAGAAAAAAGAGCAGAGCATGTATTTGATAGAATGAAAGTTAGAGGTATTGGTATTGAACAAATAAAGGAATCTGTTCGTAAAGGTGCAAAAATACTTGAACAAGATGGTAGAATAATATCTGTATTTAGGTGGTATAAAGTTATTTATAGGGAATTTAGACTAAAAGATACAAGAAAAATCTACCCCATAACTGTATTTTCAAAAATTTAAATATAGAGTTTAAAAATGAAAAAAAATCATAGAAAAGAAGCATACCCCTGCCCTTGTGGCGGCAAAGTTGAATGGAAAAGAAAAGAAGTAGTTATTGATGGAGTTAATTGCGGTATTTTGGATATTGAATATTGTCCTAAATGCGGTTCAGAGTATTTTCCAGATAAGAGTATGCAAGTAATTGAAAAAAAACTAAAAGAAGCAGGATTATGGGGAACACAAAGAAAAGAAGTAAGTTTCTGGAAATCAGGAAATTCAGTTGTATTAAGGGTTCCTGTTAAAATTGCATCTGAACTTGGGCTTAAAGCAAATGGAAAAGGCATTATTTATAAAGAAGATAATAAACTTATAGTTGAAATTTAATGAGTTTAATTAAGCCGGAACAAGAACCTCTTTTCTCACAGCTTTTTTCGTGAGCTCCCAATAAAAATTTCTGAATGAAGCTATGAGAGGATTTTCAAAATTAAGTTTATGCATTTTTGCCTTGCCCACAATTCGTGTTTGTATTATAATTTTATTTTTTTCTAATTTTGGCCATAAAAGTTTTAGTGTAGCATAGCCCACTCCTGACAGCTTTGCTATATCAGTCATGCTATAATCAAAATCATTATTAACAACAAGGAAATCCATTAATTTTAGTAGTGGACTTTCTCCAAATAATTCTAAAAATACTGTTTTTGTCATGTCATAAATTGAAACCACATACT
>CAZOGQ010000173.1:0-1533 GCA_964579545.1 Candidatus Woesearchaeota archaeon
GGTAGCAGAATAGATCTAAATCCTCCATGTAATGATACAACAGATTGTATGTGTGGGTGGACAGGGGTGGCTTGTGATCTGAGTGTAACCAAAATCAAAGAAAGTAGGCCACAATGTTTTCTGTCAGGGATACCAAGCGGCACTACTGGCTTTGAAAAATGCAAATTTACAACAAAAAAAGAAGAGTATAATGCAACTACAGGTGAGAAAAATCTTACTGTAGAAGCAGAATGGATAAGTTCTTCTAGTGCTCCTGCTCCGGGCTGGTGTCAAAGCAAAAGTATAACAACCAGGGTCGCACTTCTTCCATTTTTTGCAATAACAAATCTTGTTATTGTTGTCGCTGTCTTAATTGTAATTTATGTTCTGATTTCCTTAAAAAAAAGAAGTTTGAAGAAAAAGCTTGAGATGCTTGGTGGCAAAAAAGCTGCTCAAGTTTAGAGATTTTCTTAATAAAAAAATTACCATTATCAATATATTATTAAGCTGTTAATATTTTTATTAATTTTGTTATTATTAAACAAATATTATAATCTTATTATCAATTATTGTCTAAATGCTAATTCTTACATAGTTATTTTGAGTTATTAATTCTCTATGATAAAATTAGATTATAGGGTTCTTCTTATATTTATGAATGCTTTAATATGCTATAGTAAAAGACATTAGTTTTTGCCTATTTTATGTCTTTTCCTATCTAGTAAAGGCGCTATTTTGGTGAATTACTTGCGTCCTTTACTATAATTACTTGAATTTCTGGCGATATAATTCTTGTAAAACCAAAATCTATCATTTTAATTTAATTAATTTTATTGAAAGAATACAAGGGACAATAAGGCAGAGAATTAAAGTTACGAGAGATTTTAAAGACAAAAAAGTGATGAAGCAATATTATCTCTATTCGTTGTTTATTACAATTTCATAAGAGTTCATTAAGGCATTAATAAAACTCCTATTGAAGAAGCAGGAGTTAATTTAAATCTTGGCAAAAATAAATGGCTCGACTTGATATATTTAGCAAGTCAGAAAAGTTAATCTCTAGCCCACGAAACAAGAAGATAAACAAAAGGTGTGTCTATTATAGCAATAATTATTTTTACTATAAATTGCCCAAAAATTGTTGCTAATATTGCCGCATTTGGAATAACACCTAAAAAAGCAATTAATATGAAAATTACAGTATCTATAAGTTGGGATACCCAAGTAGAAGCATTATTTCTTAACCAAAGATGTTTCTCTTTAGTTACTCTTTTCCAAAAATGGAAAGCCCAAACATCATGGTGTTGGCTTATTAAATATGCAATCAATCCACCAAAAACAATTCTACCGACAAGTCCAAAAGTTTGTCCATATGCTTCTTGTCCTTGCCAAAATGGAGCAGAAGGTAATTTTATAGCTACCCATACCAGAATAAGGGTAATAATTGTAGTTAAGAATCTAAACTTTTGATATTTAAAAAATTATTGATTACCAACCGATAACTCAACACAGTAGCAGGTTAGTAAAATTTAAAAACTCTTAGAGAGTATTATA
>CAZOGQ010000174.1:0-1517 GCA_964579545.1 Candidatus Woesearchaeota archaeon
TTTTACTTTTGTTTTCACCCTAAGGCAAGACCTTAGGGTATACTTCGTAATTAAAGTTTACTTCTTTTTCTTTTTTGCTCTTGCTTTTGGTTTTGCTTTTATTATTCTTACTTTTTTTTCAGTTGCTTCTGCGTCAAGATGTATTTTTGAAAACAAGAAAATGTACAATATCTCAAATATGCCTACTGTATTCACTATCAAAATTATAATAAACCACACAAGATGTTTGTTTCTTGCTGATTTCCACAAAGCAAAAGCTTTCCATATAAGACTCCATACAAGTAAGATAACTAATGCTATTGGCGAAATTCCAAGAACAGAGCACATTTGTAAAAATTCTGATACCATTTCTTGCCTCTTTTGTTTATAAGACAAAGAAACAAAAAAGCTTTTTAAAGTTTATGGATTATATGTTAAGATGAAATTCAGTAAAAAAGAGATTCATGATCTTGTAAAAGCATGGTTTTTTATTTCATTGGCCTTTGCCATATTATTTTCAGGAGGATATTCTGTTTTTCTTAGTTTGTATAATCTTCTTGTTGCATTTTTACTATCAGGTTTTACTGTTGGCATAGCCTTCTTGTTTCATGAGCTAGCTCATAAATTTTTAGCTCAAAAATATCGTCTCTGGGCTGAGTTCCGCTCTTTTGACAAAATGTTATGGCTTGCTTTACTCTTCTCGTTATTTGGATTTATAATTGCAGCTCCTGGCGCAGTAGTTATCCGCTCTGCTTTTTTAAGCAGAGAAAAAAATGGCAAAATAAGTCTTGTGGGGCCTTTAATGAATATCGTTCTTGCCATTGTGTTTTTAATTTTATTCCTTATAATTAACTCAAAAGGAATTCTTCAGTTATTTTTGCAATTCGGATTTACAATAAACTCCCTACTTGCACTATTCAATCTGATTCCAGCACCAATGTTCGATGGTTCTAAAATTTTAGCATGGAACAAAGCAGTTTATATTGTTGTTGCAGTTTTAGCTGCTGGTTTGTTTATTATTAGATTTTTTATTTAAAAAAGAATATTATTTGTATAAATACAAAATTGCTTCCCCTGCTCTTAATTTCTCTTTCCACCTTGAAAACTTTTTATCTGCCTGTTGAAACAACTCTTCTCTTCCTGACCCTTCTTTTTTAAATAACTTATTTTTAGTCTCTATTCTTTCTAAAAAACCATCTCCATTATCATCATAAAAAATAGTATAAACAAAGGGCCTATAAAACCATAGTTCTTGTTCAGTTCTATCTTCTCCATCACCCATAGAAGTATATGTTGCTTCTCCAAAAAATCCAAATGATTTTCTGATCTCTGCTGTTCCAAAGTCATCATCTATCCTAACTCTTCGTGGCCTCATCAATCTCCATACACAAAAAAAGCTAAAAGCAAACCAACTGCAGCGCCTGCCAACAAATAAATATCTCTCACTGTAAGAATTACCATTTTTCTTATTAGTTTTCTTATTAGTGAACCTCCACAAGGCAAGACCTTGTGGCATCTTTAGACAAATTCGAACAGCT
>CAZOGQ010000175.1:0-1509 GCA_964579545.1 Candidatus Woesearchaeota archaeon
AAAAACAGGTGAGATTGAGTTTCGTCTCGTGGAAGGCAGCGATGAATTTATTCAACTTGAATCACTTCTAGCTAGTTTTGTTTTAGCTGGACAAGGCAAATAGATTAAAACAAGGCAAATAAATTAAAAAATGCGTGAAAAAAATAAAAGTTGGTGTGAAAAATACAGGGTTAAATCTTTTTCTGGTTTAAAAGGACAGGATTTCACAATAAAAAAAGTAAAGGATTTTTTTAATAATTTTTCTGAAAAAAAAACAAAAAAAGCTTTAATATTATATGGCACAAGTGGAACTGGCAAAACAAGTTTAGCTTATGCACTTGCAGACTTTGCTAACAGGGAAATATTTGAGATAAATGCAAGTGACTTGCGCAATAGAGATAAGATAAATAATATTCTACGGCCAGCTATTGAACAAAAAAGTTTGTTTTTTAGAGGAAAAATAATTTTAATTGATGAAATAGACACTATCACAAGAGATTATGGCGGTTTGCCAGAGATAATCTCGCTTATTACGAGAACAGGATACCCGATAATTATAACTGCAAATGATATTTGGGATAAAAAGTTTAATCTTCTTCGACAAAAATCTGAGCTAATTAAAGTAACAGATATTAAATATACAGTTGTGAGGGCTGTTTTAAGAGAGATATGTGAAAAAGAAAAACTTAAGGTGGATTATGATTTGCTTACAAGTATAGCAGTAAAATCAAAAGGAGATATCAGGGCAGCAATAAATGATCTCCAGTCTGTAGCAAGTACTGAACTTGTTCAGAGCGATATGGTAGTTTCAGAAAGAGATAAAGAAGAAGGGATATTTAATATCCTAAGGACTTTATTCAAAAATAAAGCTACAAATGCAATGCTTGGTTTGTTTGATTCTAGTGATATGCCTCTTAATGAAATATTTTTATGGATTGAAGAAAATATTCCAAGAGAATATTCTGGTAGGGAGTTATATGAAGCTTGTGAAGCATTGAGTATAGCAGATGTTTTTAGAGGCAGAATAATCAGACAACAACACTGGCGTTTCCTTGTGTATCAAAATGCTCTTTTAAGTTTTGGTGTTTCAAGTGCAAAAAAAACTCAAAAATCTGGCTTCACTACATATAAAAGACCAACAAGAATCTTAAAGATATGGCTTAGTAATCAAAAAAATCTATCTAAGAAGAGTATAGCTACAAAATATGCAAAAGCAACTCACTGCTCAAAGAAACGAGCATTGAAGGAATTCTTTCTTCTGCCCCTTATAATAAATGAAAAAATAAGAAAAGAGTTAAAACTAGAAGAGCATGAATCTGACTTTTTAAATGAAAAAACTGAGATAGCAAAGAGAAATTAAGATGAAATATTCAAAAATTTTAATAAGTTTTACCTTCATATGTTAATTTTACCAATTCTTGATTGAACTGTTCTGGGCTCCATCCACTTTCTAAGTATATTACACTTGCTCTTTTGTTGTCTTCTTTCTTCAAGTAATAATAATGAAATGTTATTATATTTTCCTACTCT